>DAIRDI010000038.1:6326-16127 GCA_036796235.1 Candidatus Competibacteraceae bacterium
CAATTCGTCCGCCCTCACCCCCAGCCCCGCTCCCGGAGGGAGAGGGGAGACGAGGTGGCGCTTGCCGTTCGATTCCGGCGAGAAGCGCCAGGCCAACGCGGTCGGATCGACGCTCTCCCCGGTGGCTTCCTCGATTTGGCGAATACCGCGCGCCGTCAGTTGCGCCTTGAGGTAGCGAGCGGTGTCGGCGAACTGGGTGAAGACCAGGATTTTTTCCTTAGCGTGTTGCTCCGCGATCAACCCGACCAACTCGGCGAGCTTGGTATCGCGATCGGGATTCCACTCGCCGCAGAAGTTCAGGATTTCCAGCAGCGCCTGGGCGTCGGCTTTGAGGTGCTTCGTCAGGTTCTCGCCGAAAAACGCGGAGGGCAACCACTTGAAACGGTTGTTCAGGGGACCGGCGTAGGCGGCGTAAATCTCGCTGGCGCGCGTGCGGTAATCGGCCTCGGTACGGAGGGAGTTGGAAAGAATCGGCGTATCGGCGGCGCCGTTCTCGTCGTCGGAGGTTCCGCCGAGGGCTTCCTCGGGGTCTTCGTCGTAATAACGGGTGTCGAGCAGCTCGGCGCCCTGCGCGCCCAAGGGGATGTCCAAGCCGTTATCGAGCGCGTGCAGCACCACGAAGTTGCGCAAGATATGCCGCGCGATGGACAGCAGGAAAACCGACCCCGCCGATTCCAGCCGCTTGAACAGATTGGTGCGGCAAAAACCCATCAGACGGGCGCCGGCGCGCGACAGACCGTCGATGATGCGTTTCTGCGCGGGCGTGGGCGTCAAACCAGTCTTGAGGTAGTTGCCCAGACCGTAGCGCGGCAGGTTCAGGGCATTGATGGCCGCGACCACCGGCTCGGCATGGAATCGAGCGTAAGGATCGCCGGGGTCGTCATCGTCGATGCGGAATTTCAGGTTTTTCGGAATGCGGGTCGGGAAGTAGGACTTGCCGCCGTCGGCGAGCGGCAGGTACTTACCGCGTTCGTCGGCGCGGGCGTAATGCCGCATGATGAACCCGCGCGTGCGCCGCACCATGTACAGGCGCATCAGGTCGCGCCAGTCGTCCGGGTCGTCGCTCTTGTCGAAAGCGGCCAGCGACCGAACCGGGCATTGATGGCGGCGAACGAACTCGTGCTCGCCGCCGAGCCGGGCGATCAGCTTCTCCGGCCGGATGCCGAGGTCGGCGTCCTCGCGCAGGAACAAACCCAGTTGGGCCGAGAGATCGAGGTAGGTCTTGTTGTAGGGGGTGGCCGACAACAGGATGCACAGGCTTTCGTTGCGCTCGACATAGTCCCGGATGGCTCGCCAGCGCTGGCCTTCGCGATTGCGCAGATGGTGGGATTCGTCGATCAACACGACCCGGTGGCGGCGTATCTTCTCGGGCAACTCCTGGATGACCCGGGAAATCGATAGCACTCCGGCGCGCAGCCGGTAACGGTGGACGTAATCCTCCCACATCGAGATCAGATTTTTGGGGCAGAGAATGAGGGTTTCCGTGTTGAAGTCCTCCTCGAAAATCCTGGCCAGCGCCGTGGCCATCATCGACTTGCCCAGCCCCACCACATCGCCGATCAGCACGCCCCCGCGTTTGTGCAGGTGATGGGCGGCGATTTTGACCGCCGCGACCTGGAAATCGAACAGGGCATCGCCGAACACGCGGGGAATGCGGAATTCGGACAGGCCGGCGCGCGCCTCCTGGGCCAGGTGGTAGGCCATCTTCAAATAGACGTGATAGGGCGGCACGAGCTTTTCGCCGGCCCAGCTCTGGTCGATGAGGTCGGCCAGTTCGCTGGAGATATCGAGACACCAGCGGTCGCGCCAGCGATCCTCGAACCAGGCCGCGAGCTTGGCGGTGGCGTCGGAATCGAGGACATCGACGTTCAACTCGCCCTGCTGGGCGAGTCCCGCCAAGGTCAGGTTGCTGCTGCCGAGATAAGCGATGATCGGATTGATCGGGTCCCGCCGGAACAGCAGATACAATTTGGCGTGCAGCGGGTGGCGGAGATACACCTTAACCGCCAGCTTGCCCGCGCGAATCTGGCCGGCGAGTTGCCGCAGAGCGGCTTCGTCCGCGTTGCTCGGCGCGCCGAAGGTCAGTTGCTGGCGAAATTCCTCGGCGATGCGGCGTTTCTCGCGGATGGCCGTTGGGTTGTCGAGATCCTGATCGGTCTCCCGGGCGAACAACGCCCGGCGCACCGCGTCCGACGGACTCGCCTGCATGCCCACCAGCAAGCGGCAACAGCGATCCTCGCCCCCCGCCCAGCGGTCTACATGGCCCGCCAGATGCCGCCAGCCGCGCAGGTTGAAGTAGCCGACGCAAAAGTCGCCGCGCTCGGCAACCTCAAGGGTCCCTTGCAAGGCGGGCAGCAGTGTGTTCTCGATGTTATCGAAGATTCTCGGCATGGCGCTCCCAAATTCCAGAGTGACGCAAAAAGCCAGACCGCGTCCGCCGCCCGGCTCCTCTCAATCCGATTTCCGCCCGCGCCCCGTCGCCAGATAAATCCCGGCCGCGATCAAGGCGATCCCTACCCCGTGAAAGCCGTACAGCCGCTCTCCCAGAAAAAGCAGCGCCAGCACCGCGCCGAAGGCCGGCATCAGATGCAGGAACTGGCCGGCGCGGTTGGCGCCCAGTTCCGCCACCGCCCGGTTCCAGAAAATGTAGGCGAGAATCGAGGGAAACAGCGCCAGATAGAAAATGACGCCGACCGTCGCGGCGTTCAGGGCCACCCACCGCTCCTGCGCCAGATCCCAGCCGTAAAACGGCGCCAGAAGCACCACGCCGATCGCCATGGTCGCGGCTTGAAAGTTCAGCGGCTTGAGTTCGGCCGGCCGCCAACGCAGGCAAACCGAATACAGCGCCCAACTGACCACCGCCGCCAGAATCCATAAATCGCCGGGATTGACCTGCCGCGCCAGCAGGCTGCGCGGCTCGCCCCGCCCGACCAACACCAGCACCCCGACCAGCGAGATGGCGATGCCCAGCGCCTGCCAGCCGGTCACGGTCTGGCGCAGCAGCAGGAACGACAGCGCCACGATCAACACCGGCGTCACCGACAGCATGAGAACGGCGTTGGTGGCGGTGGTGGATTGCAGGCCGATGTAGACGAAAGTGTTGAAGTTGACCACGCCGAGCAGGCTGAGGAGCAGCAAGATCGGCCAATGCCGGCGGATGAGCGGTCCCTGTTCGCGCAATGAGGTCCACACGAACGGCAGCAGAATCGCCAGCGCGACCGCCCAGCGCCAGAACGACAAGGTGAAGGGGGTAAAGATCGCGTTCACCGCCCGACCCAGCACGAAATTGCCGGACCAGAACAGGGTGGTCAACACCAGCAGCACATAGGGCGAAGGATGGGGAATGATTGGATTCATGGAGCACCAGGCAAGCGATGAATCGATCGAGGCTCATTGCGCGCTCGCGACGATTATCTTAACTTGCCGGTCAGAACTTTTTCCCGCGCATTGCGGATGAAACGCGCGGATTTGCCCCAGACCTTCCACCCGCAAACCCCTTGATGCCTCCAGTCACCCCACACCCCCAAGCTCCCTGGACCCCGGCAAGCTGGCGGGACCACCCGGCGGCGCAACTGCCAGACTACGACGACCCTCCCGCGCTGGCCGCGGTCGAGGAGCGGCTGGCCCAGTCGCTGCCGCTGGTCTTCGCCGGCGAAATTCGCACCCTGCGCCAGCAGTTGGCCGAGGTCGGGGCCGGGCGGGCCTTCCTGTTGCAAGGCGGCGACTGCGCCGAAAGCTTCGCCGAGTTTCGCGAACCCACCATCACCGACACCTTTCGGGTGCTGCTGCAAATGGCGGTCGTGCTGACCTTCGCCGCCGCCTGCCCGGTGGTCAAGGTCGGACGGATGGCCGGTCAGTTCGCCAAACCGCGCAGCGCCGCCACCGAAACCCGTCACGGGGTCACGCTGCCCAGCTACCGGGGCGATATCGTCAACGCGCAGGACTTTACTCCCGAAGCTCGTCAGCCGGACCCGCGCCGGCAGTTGCGCGCTTACGCCCAATCGGCGGCGACCTTGAACCTGCTGCGGGCGCTGGCGCAAGGCGGCTTCGCCGACCTGCACCGGGTCCAGCAATGGAACCTGGACTTCCTGCGCGCCAGTCCCCAGGGCGCGCGTTACCAGGATTTGGCCAACCGCATCAGCGAAAACCTGGCGTTCATGCGCGCCTGCGGGCTGGACGCCGTCACCGATCCCCAAGTGCGGCAAGTCCAGTTCTACACCTCGCATGAGGCGCTCCTGCTCGGTTACGAGCAGGCCCTGACCCGGCGCGACCCGCTGACCGGCCACTGGCACGACGGTTCGGCGCATTTCCTGTGGATCGGCGAACGCACCCGGCGCCCGGACGGCGCGCACGTCGAATTCACGCGCGGCATCGCCAATCCCATCGGCCTCAAGCTGGGACCGACCGTGGACCCCGCCACGCTGTCGCGACTGCTGGACGTGCTGAATCCGGACAACCAGCCGGGCCGACTGACCCTGATCGGCCGGATGGGCGCGGAAAAAATTGAAACCGCTCTGCCGCCGCTGATCCGGACGGTCCAACGGGAAGGTCGGCAGGTCGTTTGGTCCTGCGATCCGATGCACGGCAACACCCTGGAAACCCGCTCCGGTTATAAGACCCGCCCCTTCACCCGCATTCTCGACGAGGTGCGGCGTTTCTTCGCCATCCATCAGGCTGAAGGCAGCATTCCCGGCGGAATGCACTTCGAACTCACCGGCCAGGACGTGACCGAGTGTCTGGGCGGCGCCCAGGCGATCACGGAACAGGGACTGGCCGACCGCTATCACACGCAATGCGACCCACGCCTGAATGCCTCGCAGAGTCTGGAACTGGCGTTTCTGATCGCCGAGACGCTCAAGGAATATCGGCGGACGCTGGCGGTCGACAACGAGGATCGCGACCATGAAATCTGAATCTCCCCGCCTGCTCGTGGTGCTGCAAACCCCCGATGGCAGCGCCGGACGCTGTGGCCGCAAACTGCGGGAATGGGGCTATCAACTGGAATTCCGCTATCCACTGGCGGGTGAGCCGTTGCCGGCGGGCATGGACGGCTACGCCGGCGCGGTGGTGTTCGGCGGACCGATGAGCGCCAACGACGACGGCAAATTGCCGGGCATCCGGGCGCAACTGGACTGGATTCCCCGGGCGCTGGATTCCGGACGGCCGTTTCTGGGCGTTTGCCTGGGCGCGCAACTGCTGGCGCGAGCCTTGGGCGCGACAGTCCAGCCGCATCCGGCCGGACTGGCGGAAATCGGCTATTTTCCGGTGCGGCCAACTCCGGCGGGACAAGCGATATTCGACGCGCCGCTGCACGTCTATCACTGGCACCGCGAAGGCTTCGCGCTGCCGGCTGGCGCGGAGTTGCTCGCGACCGGCGACTGTTTTCCGCATCAGGCTTATCGATACGGCGCCAACGCCTTCGGCGTCCAGTTTCATCCGGAAGTCAATCAGCGGATTCTCGAAGCCTGGCTGACGGAAGGCGCGGAGGAGCTGATCGCCCCCGGCGCCCAATCCGCCGCCGAACAGCGCGCTGGCCACGCCGATCATGATGAGCCGCTGGATCGGTGGTGCGATGGTTTTCTGAAAACGTGGTTGCGGGTAAGTGACAGCGTCGATTGATCGGCGCTTCAGCCGGCCTTGCGCGATTCATCGATACCCTCGACTTTCCGCTCCCAAACCAGTTAGCCGGAATTATTCCCAAGATCGGTCATTCCCGGCGAATTCGCCTTACAATGCCACCCTCATTTCGGAGAGTCGGAGTTTCGCGCCGTGACCGTCAGCGATGAAATCGACCAGCGCGTCTGCTTGCATGATATTACCTGGGAAGGTTACGAATCCTTTCTGAACCTGCGCGGCGAACAGGGCGGTACGCGCGTGACGTATTTGGACGGAGCGCTCGAACTGATGTCGCCCTCGATTAACCATGAATTACTCAAGAAAACCCTGGCCCGTCTGCTGGAAGCCTACGCGGAAGAACGCGGCATCGAGTTGAACGGCTACGGTTCGTGGACGGTCAAGTCCGCCAAGGATAAGTTGGGCGTCGAAGCCGATGAGTGTTATGTCGTGGGGTTACAGGACGCCGAGCCGACAATTCCGGATATCGCCATCGAGGTGGTCTGGACTTCCGGAGGCATCGACAAGCTGGAGGTCTATCGAGGCCTGGGCGTACCGGAAGTGTGGTTCTGGCAAAATGGCGCGCTCCGCTTTTTCCTGTTGGAGAACCAGGCCTATCGGCCCGCCGAAAGAAGCCGTCTGTTGCCCGATCTCGACCCCGCGCTGATCGCCCGCTGCATGATCGAATCGAGCCAGACCCAGGCGGTGCGCACTCTACGCGCGGCGCTCCGGGAATCCAGTCGCAATCATTAACTTCTCACCGAAGCAACGGACCCCTTTTATGAACCCAACGACCGCTCCTCCCATCCGCCGCGCCCTGCTCAGCGTTTCCGACAAAACCGGCGTCGTGGACCTTGCCCGCGCCCTGGTCGATCTCGGCGTGGAAATCCTGTCCACTGGTGGCACCGCCCGGCTGTTGGCCGACAGCGGCGTCCCCGTTGTTGAGGTGGCCGATTACACCGGCTTTCCCGAGATGATGGACGGTCGCCTGAAAACCCTGCATCCCCGCATTCATGGCGGTCTGCTGGGTCGGCGCGGCGAGGACGACGCGGCGATGATGGAACACGGCATTCCGCCGATCGATCTGCTGGTGGTGAATCTCTACCCGTTCGAGGCCACAGTCGCCAAACCGAATTGTTCCCTGGCCGATGCGATTGAAAACATCGATATCGGCGGGCCGGCGATGCTGCGGGCGGCGGCCAAGAACCACGCGGCGGTCACGGTCGTGGTGGATGCCGGCGACTACGCGCGGGTGTTGGCCGAAATGCGGGATAACGCCGGAGTGGTGAGCGCCGCGACCCGTTTCGATTTGACGGTGAAGGTATTCGAGCATACCGCTCGTTACGACGGCGCGATCGCCAATTATCTCGGTTCGATCCGCGTCGAGGGCGGGCGCGATCCGTTCCCGCGCAGTTACAGCGTGCAGTTTCGCAAGGCGCAGGACATGCGTTACGGCGAAAATCCCCATCAGGGCGCGGCGTTCTACATCGAACCGAAGCCGGCGGAAGCCTGCATCGCCACCGCTCGCCAGTTACAAGGCAAGGAACTGTCCTACAACAATGTCGCCGATACCGACGCCGCGTTGGAATGCGTCAAGGGTTTCGCCGCGCCGGCCTGCGTGATCGTCAAGCACGCCAATCCCTGCGGCGTGGCCATCGGTTCGAGCCTTCTGGAGGCTTACGACCGGGCCTACAAAACCGATCCGACCTCGGCTTTCGGCGGCATCATCGCCTTCAATCGGCCCCTGGACGCGATGACCGCGAAGGCGATTGTGGATCGGCAGTTCGTCGAAGTGATCATTGCTCCGGAAGTGCTGCCGGACGCTCTGACGGTGACCGCCAGCAAACAGAACGTGCGGGTGCTGGCTTGTGGCGACTGGGGCAGCGAACGCGCGCCGGGCTGGGACTACAAGCGCGTCAACGGCGGCCTGCTGGTGCAGGATCGTGATTTGGGCCAAGTCGCCAGATCGGACTTGAAGGTGGTGACTCAGCGGCAGCCGACCGACCGGGAGATGATCGACCTGCTGTTCGTCTGGCAGGTGGTGAAATTCGTCAAATCCAACGCCATCGTCTACGGCAGGGACGGCATGATCCTCGGCGTCGGCGCCGGGCAGATGAGCCGGGTGTTCTCGGCGCGCATCGCCGCCATGAAGGCGCAAGAAGAAAAGCTGGACCTGAAGGGCGCGGCGATGGCCTCCGACGCCTTCTTCCCGTTCCGCGACGGCCTCGATCTCGCCGCCGAATACGGCATCACCGCCGTCATTCAGCCGGGCGGCTCGATGCGCGATAGCGAAGTCATCGCCGCCGCCGACGAGCACCAGATGACCATGGTATTCACTGGAATGCGGCATTTCCGGCATTGAGGTAATCAAACATGCTCGATTCATTGTTTGTCCGCAACTTTCGGCTTTTCAAGAAGCTCGAAATCGAACGGCTGAGTCGAGTGAATTTGATTGCCGGTAAAAACAACTCAGGGAAGAGTTGTTTGCTGGAGGCTGTTCGGGTTTACATGAGTAATGCTTCGCCAAGTGTTTTAGTTGAATTGATTTCTCAACGTAACGAGTTGTGGGAGCTTGATATCCAAGATGAAGAGCAAAATATCCATGACTATGAAAATCCCTTAAGGTATTTATTTTATGGCTATCATCTACCCCGAGCAGGTGATGAAGGGATACAGATAGGCTTGTTACAGGATATTCAATCTAATTTATGTGTTCGTACTCAGTATTACCAAGTAATTTCTTCCGAAGATGGACGACGCATTCATATTATACCACAGCAGGAGATACCCGATATCAATGCTAACCTAGTTGGCGGAGTTGCATTGGAGATCGAAAAAGGAGAGTTGAAGAGACTATTACCTTTAGATGATCTAATTAGGCCATCACGGATAGGTATCAGTAGAAATCGTTTCTTATCATACTCGCTTGAAATCAAGGAAAATATTCAGGTTGTCCCGGCAGGGGGCATGAGTGAATCTAGAATTTCATTGTTGTGGGATAATATTAATCTCACTGACCTCCAAGATGAAGTAATCGATTGCTTGAAGTTAATCAATGGATATGTGAAGGGAGTCGCACTGGTAGGTAGTGAGCAGGCTCGTACAAAATATAGAATACCGATCATCCGGTTGGAACAATCTTCTGAACGGCTACCCCTAAAGAGTATGGGCGATGGCATGACTCGCCTTTTTCATTTGATACTCGCGCTTACCAATGCCAAGGATGGCGCTCTGTTAGTAGATGAATTTGAAAACGGGCTACATTGGTCGGTGCTGCCCAAGGTCTGGGATACCATTTTCACCTTGGCGGAAAGATTGAATGTTCAAGTATTTGCCACTACCCACAGTCGAGATTGCATACAAGGGTTTAAGCAAGCTTGGGAACAGAATGAATCACGGGGTAGCTTCCATCGTCTGGACCCAGACTTGGAGAATGGTGCCAAATCTACTTCTTACTCGCTTGAAACGCTTTCCGATGCCTTGGATATGGATGTCGAGGTGCGTTAAGTGGGAACTAAAGAACCGTGCAAATATGAAGGGAAACATGTTCTGCTGGTTGAAGGCATCAATGATTGCCATGTTGTGATGGCTTTATGCCAAGTTTGTGGAGTATCCCATAACTTTGGGATTTACCAATGTGGGGGATATGTCGAAACCTTGAAACGTTTGAATGCGTTGATCCCACAACCTGATGGACCAGAAATAATTGGTATTGTTGTTGATGCTGATTCGCCAGACATCATGAGTCGTTGGCGGCAGATTAAAGAGAAACCGGAACTTAAAGTATATCCTCTTCCAGATGAACCAACTCCCGATGGGATCATTGTTACTGGACAAAAAGGCAAACCCCGATTAGGTTTTTGGCTAATGCCAGATAATAAAAACCCAGGGATGCTGGAAGATTTTTTGATTGAATTAGTGCCACCAGATGGAATAGAAGCCGCTAGAAATTGTGTTGCGAACGCACAAGGCAAGAAATTGACTTCCTTCAAGGAAACTCATCTTAGCAAGGCTGTGATTCACACTTATCTGGCGTGGCAAGACGAACCGGGCAAGCCGTTGGGTCAAGCCGTAACCGCCCAAGTGTTGCAACCTCATACACAAACCGCCAAGGCTTTTATTGATTGGCTAAAGAGACTATTCAATCCATGAACATCCTGATCGTCGGCGGCGGTGGCCGCGAACATG
>DAIRDI010000039.1:0-15957 GCA_036796235.1 Candidatus Competibacteraceae bacterium
TCCCTAAATTTTTCAAGTTGACATCCACCGTCGCCTATCGTTATATAAATTAAAACATAACGAAGAGCAGCGAAGGAGACCCGACATGCCTAATTCTCAAGCTCTTGAATTTTCAGGCAGGTTTTGGCTGAACCGGGAAGGCCATGGCTATCTCGGCGCGGGCCGCGTCGAGTTGCTGGAATGCATCGGCGAGTGCGGTTCCATCACCCAGGCCGCCAAGCGCGCGGGCATGAGCTACAAGACCGCCTGGGACGCGGTGGAGGCGATGAACAACCTGGCCGACCGGCCGTTGGTAGTGCGCGCCGCCGGCGGCAAGGGCGGCGGCGGCACGCAACTCACCGAGTATGGACGGCAGGTGATCGCCGGTTACCGGCTCATGGAAGCCGAGCATCGACGGTTCCTGGCCCGCATGGCGGCGGGCGTACCCGACTTCGATCACATCAACAACCTATTGCGAGCGATCAACATGAAAACCAGCGCCAGAAATCAGTTTCGCGGGCAGGTCAGTTATCTGGAAAAGGGAGCGGTCAACAGCGAGGTGAAAGTGAACCTGGGCGAAGGGCTGCAAATCTTCGCCATCGTCACCAACGACGCCGTGGACGACCTCGGTCTCGCGGTGGGCAAGGAGGCGCTGGTGCTGATCAAATCGAGCTTTGTGCTGCTCTCCCCGGACGAGAACCTGCGCATCAGCGCCCGCAACCGGCTGTGCGGCACGGTGCGGGAGACCACGCCGGGCGCGGTCAACTGCGAGGTCAAGCTGGAACTGCCCGGCGGGCGGACGCTGACCGCCATCATCACCAAGGACGCGTTCGAGGAGTTGGGGTTTGCGCCGGGGCAACGCGCCTGCGCCCTGATCAAGGCGTCCCATGTGATTCTCGCCGTCAACGATTGATTGCCGTGACGACTCTGACGGAGACCGTATGATGCAAAGCATTCGCCGCTTGCTTGTTGCCATGCTGGTAATCTTGGCCGCCAGTTTAATCGCTCCAGCGGCGCTTGCTGGCAGCTTGACCATCGTCGCCGCCGCCGATTTGAAATTCGCCATGGACGAAATCGTCGCCGCCTTTCGCAAGATCCATCCCGACGACAGAATCCATGTCATCTACGGTTCCTCGGGCAAGTTCCATACGCAGATTCAGCAGGGCGCGCCCTTCGACCTGTATTTTTCAGCCGACATTGCGTTTGCGCGAGAGTTGGAAGAAAAAGGCTTATCGGTGGGTCCGGTCAAGCCTTACGCGGTCGGGCGGATCGTCCTTTGGAGCAACGTGCGGGATGCAACCCAGATGACCTTGCGGGATCTCGCCGATCCGACCATCCGCAAGATCGCCATCGCCAACCCCCGTCATGCCCCCTACGGGATGCGCGCGGAAGAGGCGCTGCGTTCGGTCGGGTTGTGGGATCAGTTACAAGACAAGATCGTCCAAGGGGAGAACATCGCTCAGACCACCCAATTCGTGCAGACCGGCAACGCCGAGGTTGGGATCATCGCCTTGGCGCTCGCGCTGAATCCCACGCTGGTCGAGGCGGGCGGTTATCACCTGATCGACGATAGTCTGCACGAGCCGCTGGAACAGGGCTTCATCATCACCCAGCGCGCCGCGGACAATCCGCTGGCCGCGGCCTTCGCCGATTTCATGGACGGTCCGGCGGCGCGTGAGATCATGATCCGCTACGGCTTCGTTTTGCCGGGCGAAGCGACGCAATAAGGTTGGAAGGCGACGATTCTCGATGTCCGCATTTTCCAACGCTGACTGGGCGGCGGTTTGGCTCACCTTCAAACTCGCCAGCGTCACCACGGTAATCCTGCTGGTGGTCGGTACCCCTATTGCTTGGTGGTTGGCGCGCACTCGCTCCAGGTGGAAAGGGGTTGTGGGGGCGGTGGTGGCGTTGCCGCTGGTGTTGCCGCCCACCGTGCTGGGCTTCTATCTGCTGGTGGCGATGGGTCCCTACGGACCGGTTGGCCAGTTTACCCAGTGGCTGGGCATCGGGCTGCTGCCCTTCACCTTTTCGGGCCTGGTGGTCGCTTCGGTCTTCTACTCGCTGCCCTTCGTGGTGCAGCCGGTACAAAACGCCTTCGAGGCGGTGGGCGACCGCATGTTAGAGGTGGCCGCCACCCTGCGCGCCAACCCCTGGGATACCTTTTTCACGGTCGTTTTACCGCTGGCCAAGCCCGGCTTCATCACCGCCGCCATTCTCGGGTTCGCCCACACGGTGGGGGAATTCGGCGTGGTGCTGATGATCGGCGGCAACATTCCGGAAAGAACCCGCGTGGTGTCGGTAGCCATCTACGACCATGTTGAGGCGTTGGAATACGCCGAGGCGCATGTGTTGGCCGGCGGCATGTTGTTGTTCAGCTTCGTGGTGTTGCTCGCCTTGTATACCCGTAAGGGGGCGAAGGCGTGGAAATGACCACGCATCGATTGACCCCACCTAATGAAGCCCACGGTGAGCGGTTGCAGTCGTTTAGGGGTTTATCCAAGATGACCCAGCACTCATTCAACTTCGATCACTGGAGAAAATCATGGACCCATCTTTGATCAGCCGAGATCCCGAGATCATGAGCGGGGCGTTGTGCTTCACGGGCACCCGCGTACCCGTGCAAACCCTGTTCGATTACCTGGAAGGCAATTCCTCCCTGGAAGGCTTCCTGGAGGATTTTCCTTCAGTCCAGCGCACGGCGGCGGTTGCGGTGCTCGAGGCGGCGCGCACGCGCCTGTTTGCCGATGCGCTTGCTGCTTGACGAATCGGTGCCGAGGCGGCTGCGGCGATATCTTCCGACCCACGATGTCCGAACGGTCGTCGAAATGGGCTGGGGCGGCGTCAAGAACGGGGACCTCCTTGCGCTGGCGGCGCGCGATTTCGACGCCTTTATCACGGTCGATAAAAATCTTCCGTATCAGCAGAACTTGCAGACGCTGCCTGTAGCCGTGGTGCTACTGAACGCGGTTTCCAACGAGCTTTCGGTACTGCTACAACTGCTCCCACGGTTGGAAGAAGCGCTTGCCCGACTCCAGCCGGGAAGCTACGTTCAAGTCGTCGCCTGCGGCGCGACGAGCAGCGACAAATTGACCTAAAATGACCGCGCAAGAAGCCATTCACGCCCGGTTCCAGGTCATTTGGCCGGGCTTCACCCTGGACGTCGATCTCGACCTGCCCGGTCGCGGCGTGACCGCGCTGTTCGGGCATTCGGGATCGGGCAAGACCACGCTGCTGCGTTGCCTGGCCGGACTGGAGCGGCAGGGCAGCGGGTCTCTGCATTTCAAGGGTGAAGTCTGGCAGGACAGCACTCGCGGCGTTTTCCTGCCGACGCACAAACGACCGATTGGCTATGTCTTCCAGGAAGCGAGCCTGTTTCCGCATTTGTCGGTATGGAAGAACCTGGACTACGGGCGCAAGCGGGTCAACAGCGGCCATCGGGTGTCGCTGGATCATGCGGTGGAACTGCTCGGCATCGGGCATTTGCTCGACCGGATGCCCGACCGGTTGTCCGGCGGCGAGCGCCAGCGGGTCGCCATCGCCCGCGCGCTCGCCACCAGTCCGCGCCTGTTGCTGATGGACGAACCACTGGCGGCGCTGGATTTGAAACGCAAGGGCGAAATCCTGCCTTATCTGGAACGGCTGCACGACGAGTTGGAAATCCCGGTGTTCTACGTCAGCCATTCGCCCGACGAAGTGGCGCGGCTGGCGGATCATGTGGTGCTGCTGGCTGAAGGCCGGGTGATGGCCCAGGGTGGCTTGCGGGAGACCCTGGCGCGCCTGGATTTGCCCACCGCTTTCACCGAGGACGCGGGGGTGGTGATCGAGGCGGTGGTGGCGGAGCACGACGAAGCCTATCACTTGACCCGGCTCGATTTTCCGGGAGGCAGCGCGGTCGTCGCCCATCGCCCGGAAGCCATCGGTCACCGGTTGCGGTTCCGCGTTCATGCCCGCGATGTGAGTTTGGCGCTGACCCGCGCCGAAGGAACCAGCATCGCCAATCTGCTGCCCGCGACCGTGACGGAAATCGCCGACGCCGACACGCCGGCGCATGTACTGGTCCGACTGGACGCCGGCGGCACGCCCCTCATCGCTCGCATCACCCGCCGCTCGTTGGATCATCTGGGCGTGACGCCCGGCCAGCCGCTGTGGGCGCAGATCAAGGCAGTGGCGTTGCTGGCTTGATGAAAAATAACCGATCAACGCTTGCCGGGAATCCCCTCTCATGTATCGATGCGCGCTGCCCGATGAAGCCCTGAACCGCTTGCTGGCCGATGATGTGCCCGCCGGCGACTTGACCACCGAATCCCTGGGCTTGCGAGGCCAACCCGGCCGTCTCGAATTTCGCGCTCGAGGCGCGATGACCGTCTGTGGGGTCGAGGAGGCCGCGCGGTTGTTCGCGCTGGCGGGAGCCAGTGCCCATGAGAGGGTTCCTTCTGGCGCCACAGTAGAAAATGAAACTTTGTTGCTGACCGCCGAAGGCTCGGCGGACACCCTGCACCAGGCATGGAAGGTCGCTCAGACCTTGGTCGAGTGGGCGAGCGGGATTGCCAGTGAAGCCGCTGCGCTGGTCCGGGCCGCCGCGCCGGTTCCGGTCGCCTGCACCCGCAAAAACGCGCCGGGGACCAAGGCGCTATCGATCAAGGCCATCCAGGCGGGTGGCGCGATCCTGCATCGCCTCGGCTTGTCCGAGACCCTGCTGGTGTTCGCCGAACACCGCCTCTTTCTCGACGAGCCGCCCAGCGCGACCATCGCTCGACTGCAAACCCGCCAGCCGGAGAAGAAGATCGTGGTGGAAGTCGGGTCGGAAGACGAGGCGCTAATGTGGGCGCGCGCTGGCGCCCAGGTTCTGCAACTGGAAAAGTTCGCCCCCAGCGCCGTCCGCGCCTGCCGGACGCGCCTAAACATGGAGGGCTTGCGGCCGGTGCTGGTCGCCGCGGGCGGGGTTCGCGTGGATAACGCGGCTGAATATGTCGCCGCAGGAGCGGATCTGATCGCGACCTCGGCGCCCTACAGCGCCGCGCCCCGCGATGTGCGGGTGCAATTCTTCAAGGCGGGGTGAGTTCAAAGGCTCGCGTATCGGAATCGGACCTTATTCTCTGTTTCGACTCCGTTCCGCCGGCACATAAAGTTGCTCCAGCAGGTATTTTTTGAACTCTTCGGCATAAGGCTGTTCTTTCAGAGCTTCCTCCATACACCGCAACCAGGCATCGCGCTCGCTTCGTCCAATCTCCAGATGACTATGAACTTGAGGAATGCGGATCGGCCCATATTTTTGCGCATAAGATCGTGGGCCGCCCAGCCAGCCGTATAAAAACAGGGTCAGCTTGTCTCTGGAAATGGTCAAGTCGGCTGGATGCATCTTTCTGATTTTTAAAGCTTCAGGAAGCTGCTCCATCACGTCATAAAAATCATTAACGAGCTTTCTAATACCTACCTCACCGCCGGCTGCATGATACGATGCATCTCCAACGCCGTATTGGGGTTTACCGCTGATTTCGGTTTCGCATTCCACGTCATTGACTCCGCTTCGATAGCAATATGACCATACCCAATACCTGGAAAAAATTTCGTAATTATTTTACCTTCTAATGACTGTTAAACTCAATGATCTTTTGACTGGACTCGTAAAATTTTCAAAAAATTTAAGGGAAATGCCAATCTGCCAGATAATCTTTGAAAAAATTTTATACTGTGTCTCGTGATGTAGTGATGCAATTCTTTATGCTGGATGAAACAACCTGCTCTGGATAACGACCATGAATAGAAACGTGCAAGCTTTTTCCTGGGGGACCAGCATCGGTACGCTGAGCGGACTCATTGGCTTGGGCGACGCGGAGTTTCGCCTGCCGGTGCTGGCTGGCATTTTCCGGTTTCGCCTGCTCGACGCCATCGTCATCAATCTCCTGGTGAGCTTGGTGATGGTGGTCTTCTCGCTGATCTTTCGGTGGGCATCGGCGGGTTAGAGTCGCTGCTGCCCTATGGGTACTCGGATTGGCAAATTCCAAATCAGGCGTCATAATCAACGTAAATTAAATTTAACGTACATTTTATAATAAAGGCGTTTTATGAAAGCAAATCCCGGTGGCATCGTATCTCCAAGTGACGTGATCGGGCGTGACCGGCTGATCACCCAGCTCTGGGCGATCCTGGAGCAGCAGGGTCTGGTGCTGGTGGCCGAGCGGCGCATGGGTAAGACCGCGATCATCAGAAAGATGGGGGCCGAGCCGATCGAGGGTTGGCGGGCGATCTACATGGACGTCGAAGGGGTCAGCCGCGCGGCCGAGTTTATCGAGCGCCTGGCTTTAGCCATCAGGACCCACTTGAGCGCATCCAACAAGGCGACCCAGTGGTTCCGGGATTTCTGGTCCGCTGCGGGCGGGTTTGAGGTAGCCAGCATCCTCAAGCTCCCGGAGGCCAAGCAACCGCACTGGAAAACGGTGCTGGAGCGGCTGATCGGCGAACTGGCGCGCAATGCCGATCAACGCCTGGTTTTGATCTGGGATGAGTTCCCCTGGATGTTGCAGAAAATCGCCCGCGCCGAGAGTGCATCCGCGGTCGTGGACCTGCTGGATGTTCTGCGCGGGCTGCGCCAGACTCACGCCAATCCACGGCTGGTCTTTACCGGCTCGATCGGCCTGCATCACGTCGTCGCGGGACTGCAAGATCAGGACTACGTCCATTCGCCGCTCAACGACCTGCGCACGATCGAGATCCCGCCGCTGGCGCCGCCCGACGCGGTGCAATTGGCCGACGCCTTGCTCCGCGGCGAACGGCTGGCGGCCGCCGTCGGCGCGGCCGAACGCATCGCCGCGCAGGTGGAGGGCGTCCCGTACTACATCCATCATGTGGTCGCCACGCTCGCCGATCTCGGCCAACCCGTAACGGTGCGGACGGTCGATGCCGTGGTCGCCCGGTCCCTCACCGAGCCGCAGGACGCGTGGAATCTGGAGCACTACCGCAATCGCCTGGGCGCGTATTACGGGGAGTCCGCCAGTCTCGCTCGGACCCTGCTCGATGTGCTCGCCGAAACCGAAGCCTTGGATTTGGACGCCCTGCACGAACAATTACGGATCAAGGCTCAGCCCGACAACGACCGCGTCCGGCGCATCGTCGAGGGCGACCGCGAGGGGCTGCGCGAGCTGATCAAGCTGATGCAGCGCGACCACTATCTGGAACAGGACGAGCGCGGGGCCTACCGCTTCCGCTTCGCGCTGATCCGCCGCTGGTGGCGCATCGATCTGGGACTTGGCTGATGGCGAAAACCCACTCCAGTTTCACCCCCAGCCTCAGCGATCCCGAAACCCTGGAGGCGCTGTTCGTCGCCCGCGAGGGGCTGGCACGGTCGATCGTGGACGCCATCCGCGATAGCGCGACCACCGGCAACAAGCACCAACGGCTGCTGCTCGGCCCTCGCGGCATCGGCAAGACCCATCTGGTCGCGCTGATCCATCACCGCGTGCGCGCCGACCGCACCCTGGCTGCACTGCTGCGCATCGCCTGGCTGCCGGAGGACCCCTACATCGCCGGTTACGGGACGCTGTTGACGCAGATCTTGCGCCAGTTGCGGCAGGACGAGGTGGGTTTGGAATGGCTTGCCGAGCGTCTGGATACGGTGCTCGACCAGGATGATGCCGCCCGCCAGGAGGCCATGCTGGAACGGCTGCTGCTCGATGCCTTGGATGACCGGACCCTGCTGCTGATCGTCGAGAACCTGGACGACCTGCTGCTGGCGCTGCGCGAGGAGGGTCAGCGCAAGCTGCGCGCTTTCGTGCAGAACCATGGACGGGTCGCCATCCTGGCCACCAGCATCAGCCTGATCGAAGCCCTGACCGAGCGCGAGAAGACCTTCTACGGCTTCTTCCGGACCCAGACCTTGACTTCCTTCGGGGTCGAGGAGGCGGCGGACTTGCTCGCCCGCCTGGCCAAACATGCCGGCGACGCCGAACTGGCCGACCTGATCTGGAGCCCGCTGGGCTTGGCGCGGGTGCGCGCGGTGCATTATCTGGCCGGCGGCAACCCGCGCATCTATGTCATCTTCCACGATTTTCTGACCCGTGAGTCATTAGACGATCTAGTTGCTCCCTTCATGCGTCTGATGGACGAACTGACGCCTTACTATCAGGCGCGCATGAGCCGGCTCGCTCCATTGCAGCGCGGCATCATTGAGGCCCTGCGGCGATTGCGCGCCGCCGCGCCGGTAAAAGCGATCGCCCGCGAGGTTCTGGCCACATCCCAGACCGTCTCCGCTCAACTCGGCAAGCTGGTGGACCTGGGCTACGTGATCCAGGCCGATTCCCTGGGCCGCTCCAACTACTACGAGCTGCGCGAACCGCTGATGCGGCTGTGTCTGGAGGTCAAAGAGCAACGCAGCCAGACCGTGACCTTATTCGTCCAGTTCCTGCGGATTTGGTATTCCCGCTCCGACCGCGAAAGTCTGGCCGGCAGGGAGTTCTTGCGGAAGGCCATCGATCTCGCTGGCGAGCCGAAGACCGCGGCCGATTGGAACCAGCGAGGGAATGATCTTTGGTTAATGAACCGACCGGATGAGGCGCTGCAAGCCTATCGCAAGGCGCTGGAGATCGAGCCACACAGGATAGAGGCTTGGGACGATTTTTTAGGTCTGTTAAAAGGGCAGGGTCGTTATCGGCTGTTCCATCGCTTGGCCGAGCGGGCGGCGTCCCTGATGCCGGAGCAGGCACAACTCCAATCTTATCTTGGCACGGCAAGTCGTGATCTCGGAGACTTCAACGCCGCATTAGCCTGCTACGAGCGTGCCCTCGCCGTCGATCCCGAACTCGACCAAAAGGGCGAGCCGGCGACTTTATTGCAGGCGCAGGTCCTTGGCGATATGGGTCAATACGGCGAAGTCCTGCGACGGTTGGAGCAACCGCAACCGGGTTATTCCAAGAATTTGGAGTTTCGATGTGTCTTGACCCAGGCCGACGCCTTGATGTGGCTGGACCGGTGGGACGAGGGGATCAGCGCGCTCGATCGACTGCTGGCGCAAACCCGTCCGCCCGTTTGGACCGGAGCCGATCTCGGGGTCGTTTCCAGGCTCATCCTGCGCAGCCACAACCCCCAGATCTGGCGGCGTTTCATCCCGGTCTGGCTCGATCTGTTCCGGCGCCACGGCATGCTCGTCGAATTGGGCGAGGCCCTGGTCCGAAGCATCCGCCGCTTCGCCATCGACTGGATCACGGACCAGACCACGGCGGCCTGGCTCGCAACCTGGCGCGATCTGGCCGGCGAGATCGCCGAACTGGCGCTGCCGCTGCGGCTGCTGGCGGCCGGGGTCGCGTATAAGGCCCACCACGACCCTCGCGCTTTGCTCGATTTGGCGAGAGAGGAACGCGGTCTCCTGGAACCCTGGCTGGTCAATCTGTTCAAGGAAACGCCGGACAACATCGACCGAGAACTGGAAGGTTTACTCCAGACCATCGAACGCCAGTTGGCCAAAGAACGATCTGCGGCTGGGGCCTGTATCAAGTCCATCTCATCAAGGACCAGCGACCCGGCGCGCTCGATCTGATCGCCAGGGCTGGCAACGCCGCACGACATCGCCGCGCTCCACACGATCATCCGGCGGAGGGAAGCGGCGGCGCGGGCCGGTCGGATCGAAGCTCTTCGTAGAAGGCCAGCAACGCCTGGGCCGGACCTTCCGCCGTCCATTGTCGCGCGTATTCCCGCCCCTCCTCGCCCAATTGTCGGCGCAATTCGGCGTCATCCAGCACCCGGCGGACCTGCGCGGCGAAGTGCGCTACGTCCTCCTCGGCCACCAGCGCCCCTCGTCGCGCCGCCAGAATGTCGCAAGTGCCCATGACCGCCGTGGACACCACCGGCACCCCCAGACTCATCGCCTCCAGCAGGACCAGCCCCTGGGTTTCGGTCCGCGAGGCGAACACGAAGGCGTCGCCGGCCTGATAGCCGCTGTTCAGCTCGAACCCCCGCGGCAAATAGCCCACGAATCGCAGGTTGGCGTCCAGCCCCAGTTCGGTTCCCAGGCGGCGCAACCGTCCCTCTGCCGGACCTTCACCGGCGATGATTAACACGATGTCGGGATGGGTGGTTCGTTGTAGTTCCCGAACCACGCGCAACAAAAATTCGATATTCTTCTCGAACGCCACCCGGCCCACGAACACCAAGGTCGGCTGGCGGGCGGCGATGGCGAGGCGGGTGCGGAACGCGGCGCCATCGCCTTCCAGGAAGGCGTCGCCGGGCATCCCGGTCGGAATCACCCGCATCGACGTGACGACTCCATACCCGGCCAGAATCTCGCGCATCGCTTGCGAAGGCACCACCAACCCATCCAGGCGATTGCACTGGCGGCGCGAGAGCAACCGGGCGACCGCCCGCCAAACGTTTTTCGGCAGCACCGGCAGATAATGGAACAGATACTCCTCAAAGAAGGTGTGATACGTCTCGACGCAAGGCACCCCCCACCGCCGCGCCAGCCGGAGACCGGCATAATGCGCGATGAAGGGCGTCTGGATATGCACCAGATCGAAATGTTGACCGTTCAACCCGGCCAGTTGTCGGGACAACGACCGAGGGCGCATCATCCGGTCCTCCGGATCGAACAACACGCGGCGGGACAACACCCGACTGATGCCCTCTTCGTCGGTGGCCGCCTGCCCGTAGTCGGGGGCGACCACCCAGATTTCATGTCCCAACCGCCGGAATTCGCGCTGAAAAGTTTGAATGGAAGTAGATACGCCATTCACGCGCGGAAAATACACATCCGAAAGCATTAGAATTCTCATGAGTCCCCTACATCGTCCCAGCGAGGCCGCGCCATGAATGATCCCAATCCCGCCATCGTCGCCCGTATCGCCGAGGAACTGCGTCGCGCCCGCCGGGTGCTGTTCGTGACCGGCGCGGGCATTTCCGCCGACTCTGGCCTGCCGACCTATCGCGGGATCGGCGGCTTGTACAACGACCAGACGACCGAGGACAGCTTCTCCATCGAAACCGCCCTGTCCGGCTCGATGCTGGAAACCAATCCGGCCATCACCTGGAAATACTTGCACCAGATCGAGCATTCTTGTCGAGGCGCTCGTTTCAACGACGCCCACGCCATCATCGCCGAGTGGCAGGATCACTTTGAAGTCTGCGTGCTGACTCAGAACATCGATGGGTTCCACCGCGACGCCGGCAGCCGTAACCTGATCGAAATTCACGGCGACATCCACGACATCCATTGTACCCGCTGCGATTACGCGGCCACCGTGCCGGATTATAGCGACTTGAACATGCCGCCCGCCTGCCCCCGTTGCCACGCGCTGGTGCGCCCCCGGGTGGTGTTGTTCGGCGAGGTGTTGCCGACCCCCGCCATCCAGCAGTTGTACCGGGAGCTGGACCAGGGCTTCGACCTGGTCTTCAGCATCGGCACCACGAGCGTATTTCCCTACATCGCCGGCCCGGTGGTGCAAGCCAGCCAGATGGGCATCCCCACGGTGGAGATCAATCCTGGCGAGACGAACGTGACCCGGTTCGTGGATTACAAGCTGGCCGCCGGCGCGGCGGTCAGCCTGCGCGCCATTCGTCAGACGTTCCAGCAAGGATTGAATTGAGAGTGGCCGGACGGATTGAAACCATGCCCGATCTTGGGGTTTCTGCTACCATGCGCCGCATTTCAGTACGGTCATGAAGGATGTTAGAAATGTCACGCCCCTATAACTTTAGCGCGGGTCCCGCCATGTTGCCCGAGGCGGTTCTGGAACAGGCCAAGGCCGAGATGCTCGACTGGCGCGGCTCCGGCATGTCGGTGATGGAAATGAGCCATCGCGGCAAGGAATTCGTCGCCATCGCCGAACAGTCCGAGGCGGATTTGCGGGAGTTGCTGGACATCCCGGCCAACTACAAGGTGCTGTTCCTGCAAGGCGGCGCCTCCAGCCAGTTCGCCATGGTCCCGATGAACCTGTTGCGCGGCAAAACGAAGGCTGATTATCTCAACACCGGACAGTGGTCGAAGAAAGCGATTGCCGAAGCCAAGAAATTCTGCCAGGTCAACGTCGTCGCCAGTTCCGAGTCGGTCAATTTCACGACCGTACCGGCGCGCGAGTCCTGGAAATGCGACGCGGAAGCCGCTTATCTGCACTACACGCCAAACGAGACGATCAACGGCGTGGAAATACCCGCGATTCCCGAGGTCGGCGTACCGCTGGCGGCGGATTTTTCTTCCACCCTGCTGTCGCGTCCGCTGGATGTGAGTAAATTCGGGGTGATCTACGCCGGGGCGCAGAAAAACATCGGTCCCGCCGGGCTGACCATCGTCATCGTCCGCGAGGACTTGATGGGTCAGACCGCAGCCGGAACGCCGACCATGCTCGACTACGCCGCCATGGCCAAGGAAGGGTCGATGTACAACACCCCGCCGACCTATGCCTGGTACATCGCCGGGCTGGTGTTCCAGTGGTTGAAGGCGCAGGGTGGGCTGGCGGCGATGGCCGAATGCAACAAAGCCAAGGCCGAACTGCTGTACAAGGCCATCGACGAATCCGGTTTCTACAAGAATCCGGTCGATCCCGCCTACCGGTCCTGGATGAACGTCCCCTTCACCCTGCCCGACGAGTCCTTGGACAAACCGTTTCTGGCCGAGGCCAAGGGCGCCGGTCTGCTGACCCTGGCCGGCCACCGCTCGATCGGCGGGATGCGCGCCAGCATCTACAACGCCATGCCGTTGGAAGGCGTCCGAGCCTTGGCCGGGTTTATGGCCGATTTCCAGAAGCGGCGCGGCTGATTCACCCCACCCCACCTCTCCCCCGCCAGGGAAAGGACGTCCAATCCACCTTCCCCCATCGCGGGGAGGGCGGGTTTTACCCAACCCGAATTCGTAAGACAATGTATAAGATTCTGACTTTAAACAACATCAGCGTTTCCGGTCTGGAACGCCTGCCCCGCGACCGCTACGAGATCGCTTCCGAAATTCAGAACCCCGACGCCGTGCTGCTGCGCTCCTACAGCATGCACGACTGGCCAGTACCGGCGAGTCTCAGAGCGGTGGGTCGGGCTGGCGCCGGCGTCAACAACATTCCCGTGGCGCAAATGACCGCCAAGGGGATTTGCGTGTTCAACGCCCCTGGAGCCAACGCCAACGCCGTCAAGGAACTGGTCATCGCTGGGATGCTGCTGGCGGCCCGCAACCTCTGCACCGCTTGGGACTACGCCCGCAAGCTGCAGGGGACCGACGCCGAACTGTCCAAGCAGGTCGAGTCCGGCAAAAAGCAGTTCGTCGGCATCGAACTGCCTGATCGGACCCTGGGCGTGATCGGATTGGGCGCCATCGGCGTCAAGGTCGCCAACGCCGCCCGCGCGCTGGGGATGCGGGTGATCGGCTACGACCCGCACATCACCGTCAGCAACGCCTGGCAGTTATCCTCACAGGTCGAGCAGGTGTTGAGCGTCACCGAAATGGCGGCGCAAGCCGATTTCGTCACCCTGCACGTGCCGATGAACGATGACACCCGCCATCTGATCGGCCCCCAGTTCCTGAAAAACATCCGGCCGGGACTGACCCTGTTGAACTTCTCGCGCGAGGGCGTGGTGGACGAGGAGGCGCTGCACGACACGTTGCAGGCCGGAAAACTCAAAACCTACGTCTGCGATTTCCCCACGAATCGACTGAAGGACCACCCGCGCGTCATCATGTTGCCACACCTGGGCGCCTCCACCGGCGAGGCCGAGGAGAACTGCGCGATCATGGCGGCCGACCAGGTGCGCGACTACCTGGAAAACGGCACGGTCCACAATTCGGTCAATTTCCCGGAGATGACGATGCCCCGCAACGGCGGGCCGCGTCTGGCGATTGTGAACGCCAACGTCCCACACATGATCGAGCGAATTTCCAAGGCGATTTCCGGGGCCGGCATCAATATCCTGGACATGCTCAACAAATCGCGCGGCGATATCGCATGCACCCTGGTGGACACCGCCACGCCCGTATCGGCGGAGGTGGTCGCGCAGATCGCCGACGTACAGGGGGTTCTGGGGGTACGAACATTGTGATTCCGCCGAAGCGCGGTCGGGCGATGGCGCGACGGTCGTTTTCGGCGCCGACCAACGGCGCCGCGCGCGGTCCTAGCCGCGCGCTTCAAGACCTTTCGCCGGCGATGTCGAGATACGCCAACCAGTAGCGGGATAGCTCGCTCATGCACTCGATCCGGATCAACAGAGCGGCGAGATCGGTCTTGAGCCGTTCGGCATCGGCCATCAGCGCGGCGAGTTCGACGTCGAAATCGCCCAGTTGCTTGCTACGGTTGGCGGCCATGGTGGCGATTCGGGTCGTCAGCAGGCGAATGCGCAGATACAGCAGATCGCTGGGCGCGGTGGTGTGGCGCTTGTAGTGCAGGTCGAAGACTTCCGGCGCCACGTCCTTCCTGCCCAGCAGATAGGCTTCCAGTCCTTCCACCCGCGCCAGCATCATGTTGATATGATTCTGGGTAGAGGTGCGGTGCGCCAACGTTTCCAGCAGATTGATTTTTTCCTCCAACACCCGCCGGCCTTCCCGCAGGTGCGCCCGCAGCCGGTCGATCTCGCAATCCGCCTCCACCGACTGCTGGCTGAGTCCCTGGATTTCCGTATCGATCTCGTCGAGAAACTCGCGGATGTGTTCGAATAACACCCGTTCCAGCGTCAGGGTGACGAATCGCTCCCACAGGGTGTCGATTCGGGAGCGCAACCGATCCAGGTTTTGACCCAGACTACCGATCTGGGCGATGAAGGCCCGCGTGCTCCGATGGTGCTCGGTATGGTCCTGAAGGCTCCAGGCTTGGGCCAGTTGCGCTTCTTCCTTCAACACATAAGACATACCGACCGTCGAGCTGTCGTCGGTCTCGGGGGTTTGAATCTCCATGTAGAACGTCTCCCAGGATGGGCAAGGGCGCCCCTGACAGTGCGGGTCGACCCGCGACTCAGTGGCTGGTGGCCGGTTTTAGTCCAGATGCGTCCAGCCTTCGGGATAATCGCGGCCCAACTCATGAACGTCGTACACGCAGAGATCCTGATCGGGTAAATCGGGAAACAATTCCCGGGCCTTGGCTTCCGCCAGCGGCTCGTTTTCGGCCTGGACGATCGCAACGTTGAACAGCTTATTGGAACTGGGATCTTCAGCAATGATGAGATAGGGTTTCATCAGGCGTGCTCCTCGTGAGTTTTTGCGGGTGACCGACCCGCCACCGATTTCAACTTAACTATACATCACACCGACCGCGAACGATTAAAGCCCTCCGATCGGGATATCCATTTTCAGCAATCCGGATCAAGGGTAGCGATGAATCCGAAATCCCTGATCCGGCTCACGGATGATATCCCCGACGTGGAGCGCGAACGCGCCGGCCCGACGGTCGGCAAAATACTGCCGAAGCGTTTCATGCACCACGGTAAAGGCGAGCTCCTCCCAGGGGATCTCGTGCTCGGCGAACAATTTCACCTCCAGGCTCTCCGCGCCGGCGCTGGCGGCGCCGTCCTTGAGCTGGCCGCGAAACATCAGATAGACCTGGCTGACGTGGAGCAGCGAATACAAACCGTACAGGGTCAAGTGCTCGACCACGGCGTTGGCTTCCTCCAACGTCTCGCGCGCCGCCGCCGCCACCGCTGATTCGTCATTTTCCATGAACCCCGCCGGCAGTGTCCATAAGCCGTAGCGCGGTTCGATGGCCCGCCGACACAGCAAAATCCGCCCCCCCCACTCGGGGATGCTGCCAGCAACAATTTTCGGGTTTTGATAATGAACGATGGCGCAGGCATCGCAAACATACCGGGGCCGGTGATCGTCCGGGGGAACGCGCAAGGTGACGGGGCCACCGCACTGACTACAGAAGTTCATCGAGCAAAATCCTTGTAAACAGGTTTTCGATGCGGGAGACAAGGTGTATTTGACCACGTTCGAACCGAATGCCATATCCCCCCGGCTTCCGGCTCGCCGCCAAGGCGTTCCTCGGAACGGTTCCGAGGATCGTTCGAGCGTGTAGACGGGCCGAG
>DAIRDI010000040.1:0-2463 GCA_036796235.1 Candidatus Competibacteraceae bacterium
GGATGGGTTTTCCGCATCTCCCGCCGTCCGCCGCCGTTCGCCGGCAGCACGTAAGCCCGCTCGGCCTGGGGCAGAAAAGCGCGGATCGTCAATGCCCGCTCCCGCTCCGCGTAGTGGGGTCCCAGAACCGCGTAAGGCGCGTCGTGACGCAATTCGATGATTTTCTGAATCTGTTCTTCCAGCATCGCCCTTACCTTTATAGTTGTTCCGCTATCGAGATCGACATCATAAGGCATAATAAACTTATGGGATTACCGGAAATAGTTTAACGCCGAACTGGCGAGCCGGGACGGGGGAACCGGAGGATCGCGCCAAAAAGATCGGGGGCGGCGTCCTTTGACCGACGCCGCCCCCGATACGGTGAAGCATTCAGACCATCCGCTATTCAGCGGCTTGCTCCGGCGCCGCGGCCGGGCCGCCGCGTATCATGCCTCGCCGGGGCCGCTCGGTGAAGAACCGATCCATCACCTGCTTCTGGTCTGGGTCGAGCGCGGCATATAATTCACCAGCGGCTTGAGTCGTGCTCTTCATGCTGGCCAGCCTTTGCTCCATGTGCTGCACTCGTTGCTCGAAATGAGCCGGCGCGGTGGTTTCACGGTCCCGCATGGCCCGGCGGCCCTGCCACATCGCATCATGATGGGCGGTTTGGGCGGCGACGAAGGCTTGCCAGGTCGCCTGTTGCTCGGGTTGTAGCTTGAGCCGCGCCTCCAGCAACTCCATCCGCTCCGCGTGGCGCTCTCGCATCATGGCTGCCCGCTGTTCCGGACCGCCCCCCCATTTATGGCCACCTCGCATCATCGGACAATCCTCGGAGCCTTGGCCCATCATCCGGCCGTAGCCTCCTCCTGGCGCGGCCACGGCGGCGGCGGTCACTCCCAGGCCAGCGATCATGGCGATGGCTAACAAAGTCTTGCGTGGCGTTTTCATCAGTCGAACTCCTCAGTCGTGTTGGGTTGCCTCGACGACCATTTAACCCACGGCTTGTAACCAGGGTTTTGCGGGGAAGGGGAATTTGTAACAATTTGTATCGCGAGCGCCCGCCGTTTGCATCAACCAGAGTGACAACCGGGAAGCGCTGCATTATCCTAAAACCGGATTGACGCGGTAAGGTTGTGAAAACATCCCGCGCGGCATGATCAATCCCCTTAAGCGCCCGATGCTGGTGTGGTGGAATGGTATACACACAGGACTTAAAATCCTGCGGCCTCGACGGGCCTTGTGGGTTCGAGTCCCACCACCAGCACCACTCTCCCGCGGCCAGCGCGATGCCTGGCTGCTCCGCGCTCCGCTAAACATCCAAATTCAGTACATCCAGGGCGTTCTGCTCGATGAATTCCCGGCGCGGCTCGACCTGATCGCCCATCAGGGTGGTGAACACCTCGTCGGCGGCGATGGCGTCCTCGATGCGGACCTGGAGCAGGCGGCGGGTCTCGGGATTCATGGTGGTGTCCCAAAGCTGCTCGGGATTCATCTCGCCCAAGCCCTTGTAACGCTGGATGTGCTGGCCGCGCTTGGCCTCCTCCATCAGCCAGTTCATGACCTCGCGAAAATTTCGCACGCTCTGGGCGCGCTCGCCGCGCCGCGCC
Organism: Candidatus Competibacteraceae bacterium; assembly: GCA_036796235.1. Lineage (GTDB taxonomy): Bacteria > Pseudomonadota > Gammaproteobacteria > Competibacterales > Competibacteraceae > REEE01. The sequence goes on from DAIRDI010000040.1 coordinate 1,587, forward strand.
TCCGCGCCGCGTTCGAACCATCCCGCCAGCCGGGTCCCGAACCGGGTCAGGCTGAGGTACTCGTGCGAGGCGAAGAACTCGGGCGTCAACCGGATCTGGCGGGCCAGGCTATGCGTGTGGCGGGTCACCATCACCTGGTAACCCTCGCCATCCGCACGGGCTTCGACGGCGGCTTCATAAAGATGGCGCTGGCCGTTCGTGGCCTTCAGCCGCCCGGTCAGCTTCTCGGCCCACTCTCGCAAACCCGCCTCATCGCGCAACCGGGCGTCGTCCAGCGGCGGCACATCGATCAACTGCTCCAGCAGCATGCTGTCGTAGCGGCGGGACAGCCGTTGGACGATCACCATGACCGCCATGTAGCCGCGCGCCAGTTCCTCCAGCGCCGTTCCAGCCAGGGGCGGATTCTGGCCGTTAGCGAGCGAGGCGCCATCCAGCGCTGCTTGCAGCAGGTTCGCGGACAACTCCGCATCATCTTTAACGTACTGCTCCTGCTTGCCCTTTTTGACCTTGTACAACGGCGGTTGTGCGATGTAGATATGGCCACGTTCGATCAGTTCGGGCATCTGCCGATAAAAAAACGTTAATAACAGCGTGCGGATATGCGAGCCATCGACGTCCGCATCCGTCATTATTATGATACGATAGTAGCGTAATTTATCTGCATTAAACTCTTCCCGGCCGATGCTACACCCCAGGGCGGTGATCAGGGTGCCGACCTCGGCCGACTGCAACATCTTGTCGAAACGGGCTTTTTCCACATTCAGGATCTTGCCTTTCAGCGGCAGGATCGCCTGAAAGCGCCGGTCGCGGCCCTGTTTGGCCGAGCCGCCGGCGGAATCGCCCTCGACCAGGAACAGTTCCGACCGCGCCGGGTCCT
>DAIRDI010000040.1:2480-15839 GCA_036796235.1 Candidatus Competibacteraceae bacterium
GCGGCGGGCGGCCTCGCGGGCGCGGGCGGCGTCCACGATCTTGCTGGTGATGGCCTTGGCTTCGGCCGGATTCTCCAGCAGAAACTCCTGCAACTTCTCCACCACCACCGACTCGACCACCGGCCGGACCTCGGACGACACCAGCTTGTCCTTGGTCTGCGACGAAAACTTCGGGTCGTGCAGCTTCACCGACAGCACCGCGGTCAACCCCTCGCGAGCGTCGTCGCCGCTGGTCTCGACCTTGGCCTTCTTCAGGATTCCTTCCGCCTCCATGTACTGGTTCAGCGTCCGGGTCAACGCGCCGCGCAGACCCGCCAGGTGGGCGCCGCCGTCGCGCTGTGGGATGTTGTTGGTGAAACAGAACACGTTTTCCTGATAGGAATCGTTCCACTGCAAGGCCAATTCCACCTGAACGTTGTCGCGGGTGGTGTTTAAATAGAACACGCTGCCGTGCAGCGGCGTCTTGTTGCGGTTCAGATGTTCGACGAAGGCCCGGATGCCGCCCTGATACTCGAAAATATCCTGCTTGCTGGTACGCTCGTCGTTCAGGCGGATGCGCACTCCCGAGTTGAGAAACGACAGCTCCCGCAAGCGCTTGGCCAACACGTCGTAATGAAAATCGATGTTGGTGAAGATGGTGGAACTGGGCTTGAAGTGGATTTCGGTGCCGGTCTGGTCGGAATCGCCGATCGCCCGCAGCGGCGCCTGCGGATGGCCGAGCCGGTAGTCCTGCTGATGGATCTGGCCATCGCGGCGGATGGTCAGGCGCAAGGTTTCGGACAGCGCGTTCACCACCGACACGCCGACCCCATGCAAGCCGCCGGAAACCTTATACGAACGGTCGTCGAACTTGCCGCCGGCATGCAGCACGGTCATGATCACCTCGGCGGCGGAACGGCCCTGGGAGTGCTCGTCCACTGGAACCCCGCGGCCGTTGTCCACCACCGTCACCGACTCATCAGCGTGAATGGTGACGCTGATTTCGGTGCAGTAGCCGGCCAGCGCCTCGTCGATCGAATTGTCCACCACCTCGAACACCAGGTGGTGCAGGCCGGTGCCGTCGTCGGTGTCGCCGATGTACATGCCGGGACGCTTGCGGACCGCATCCAGCCCTTCCAGAACCGTGATGCTCGAAGACGTATACGCCGTGTTGCTCATAAACTTCCGTTTCCCGGATCCGTGACAGACGGGCGATTATACCACTTCGCAAATTCCTCCGCGCCGACAGGGATAAAAGACCGGAGGCGAGATGAGGAATCAGGAGATAAATCAAGGGATAGGGGTGATTTCACCACGCGCGAGTTGGAAAATCCGCGCCTCGCCCCACGACGCGGCGTCCAGCAAACCCGGTTCGATGGCGGTCACGAACAACTGGGTATCCAACCCAGCCAGCGCCTGGGTCACCCGCGCCCGGTTATCCGGGTCCAGTTCCGCCGGCAGATCGTCGATCAGCAGGATGCAGGCATCGCCGACCTGGCGGCGGTACAACTCCGCCTGCGCCAGCACCAGCGCGATGACCAGCAGCTTCTGCTGGCCGCGGGACAGCGCCTCGGCGGGCGGACGGTCGGCGACGCGCACGACGAAATCGGCCCGGTGCGGCCCCAGCCGGGTATGACCCTGCTGGCGGTCCTGAGCGCGCCCGCCGCGCAACCACGATGCGAAATCACGCTCAGGCGGCTCCAGAGGCCATCCACGGCGATAATCGACCTGGACCCCGTCGCTACCCAGGGTCGACCCGGAAAGGGGCCTTAAGACGGCTCCCAGGGCCTCACAGAAGGCTCCGCGAAGCTGGTCGAGCCGCGCCGCCGCCGCCGACAGTTCGCCATCCCAGGCGTCCACCACCCGATCGGCGGCCTGCGTCCGCAACGCCGCGTTGCGATGGCGCAGCGCGACGTCGTAACGCCGCCAGGCGTCGAGAAAGCCCGGCTCGGCGTGGAACAGCCCCCAGTCCATGAAGCGCCGCCGCTGCTTCGGGCCATCCTCCAGCAGACGGTGGCTGTCGGGATTGAGCAACAGCACGGGCGTCTGCCGGGCCAGATCGGCCAGCGAGCGAGTCGGCGCGCCGCCGACCCGGGCGGTCAGTTCGCGGGCGTCGCGTTCGACGCCGACCGGCACTTGCCGGCCCTGACCGTCGACCGTCATCGCCACCACCCGGAACCCCGCCGCGCCGGTCTGGATCAATTCCCGCGCCTGCCGGGCGCGGAACGATCGGCCGCGACCCAGAAAGTACACCGCCTCCAGCAGGCTGGTCTTGCCGGAGGCGTTGGGGCCGAGCAGCAGATTCAAGCCGGGCGCGCAACGCAGGGCGGCTCGTTCCAGATTGCGAAACCCGGCGATTTCGAGACTAGCGACCCGCATGTCCGCCCGCCGCGCCGGACCGGACCATCCCCTCGACTCGGCTTGCCCTGCTTCCCCTCGCTCGCCTCAAAGCCGCATCGGCATGATCACATGCTTGCCGCCGCTGCCTTCGCTTTCCTCGATCAGGCAACTGTTGCCGGCGTCGGAAAAGGACAGCTTGGCCAGCTCGCCGCCCAGCGCGCCCAGCGCATCGAGCAGGTAACCGCCGTTGAAACCGATCTCCAGCGGACCGCCGCTGTAGTTGATTTCGAGTTCTTCCTCGGCTTCTTCCTGGTCGGGATTCTGCGCCTGGGTCCGCAGGATCCAGTCCTCCAGTTGCAGGCGGATGCCCTGGCTCTTATCGCTGAGCACGATGCCGGTGCGGGCCAGAGCATTGCGCAAGGCCAGGCGGTCGGCGATCACCACCCGACTGCCCTCGCGGGGGATCACGCGCTGGTAGTCGGGAAACTTGCCATCGATCAGCTTTGAGGTCAGGCGAATCTCGCCCATCGTCACCCGAATGTGGTTGGTTCCGATCTGGAGCACGGCCTCGGCGTCGCTGTCGGCCAACAGCCGCAACAGCTCCATCACGCCCTTGCGCGGGACGATGACCTGGCGCGTCTCGGCGACCTCCACTTCGGTTAGCAACTCCTGGAACGCCAACCGATGACCGTCGGTTGCGACCACTCGCAGCACGCCGGGACCGGCTTCCAACAGCAAGCCGTTCAGGTAGTAGCGAACGTCCTGCTGGGCCATGGCGAAATGGGTACGGTCGATCAGATGGCGCAGGGTGCCTTGAGGAAGGCGGATATCCCCCGTAAACGGCAAATCCTCCAGGGTGGGAAAATCGGCGGCCGGCAACGCCACCAGCGTGAAGCGGCTACGGCCACAGCGCACCGTCGCTTTTTCACCCTCGACGGTCAACGTAACGGCGCCTTCCTCCGGAAGGGCTCTCAGGATGTCGTGTAGCTTGCGAGCCGGCAAGGTGGTGTTCCCGGGAACCTCCGCCGGGATTTCGGTCTGGACCGACAATTCCACTTCCAGATCGGTCGCGGTCAGCTTCAGTTCCCGCTCCCCCGCCGTCATCAGTACGTTGGTCAGGATCGGCAGGGTCTGGCGGCGCTCGACCGCGCCGATGACATGCTGGAGGGGTTTTAGCAATTGCTCGCGCTTGGCTTCCAGTTTCATGCGGTTCTCCGAACGTCCGTAGGTCCCTCAGAGATTCAGGATAATCCTGACTAGAGTGAGGGGTTATTAAAAATTATCTTCTGTTCGAGCCATGCGATTGGCACGGCTCTCAATAACAATCTTTCTTTATATATATAAAAGATTATTATTATTAGGGAGGCCATTTTCTGTGGATAACTTTGTCTTTATTCTTTCTTATTAACAGCTTAACTGGTATTTTCCTGTGGATAACTCTGTGGATAAGTCGAGGTATTTTGTGGATAAGTCGGGATTGCCTGTGGATAACTTTTTTGCCTGTGGATAAGTTATCCACAGGGTTTGGCGACTTATCCACAAAAATGGCCGACTTATCCACAGAGTTATCCACAGGTCTTTTTTTGAAATTTTAGCGTTTTCGATAAGGATTGGCTAGAAAAAGGCAAAATAATCAAAAAAATTTACTTATTTATTTGATTTAAAAAATTTTTAATGAATTTAAAATAAATAATAACAGGTCGATATCTGGCTTGGTAAAGTTATTCAACTTATCCACCGAACTTATCCACAAGCAATTTTCTAGTTAGTCAGCGTATTAAGCAAGTTAGTATAATCATCGCGGATCTGAGGCTCGCGATGCTGGAGTTCCCGGACCTTCCGGCAGGCATGGAGTACGGTGGTGTGATCGCGTCCGCCGAAGGCTTCGCCGATGTCCAGCAGGCTCAGATCCGTGAGTTCCTTGGTGAGCGCCATCGCCATCTGCCGGGGTCGGGACAGGATGCGCAACCGGCTGTTGGACAGCAGGTCGCTGACCGGGATCTTGTAGTAGTCCGCCACGGTTTTCTGGATGTTCTCAATAGTGACCAGCTTATCTTGCAAGGTCAGCAAGTCGCTTAAGGCTTCCTTGACGAAGCCGATGGTGATCGGTTTGCCGGTGAACTGGGCATTGGCGTACACCCGCCGCAGGGCGCCTTCCAGTTCGCGGACGTTGGAGCGAATGCGCTGGGCGATGAAGAACGCCACCTCATCGGGCAATTCGAGGGACGTCTGTTCGGCCTTACTCTTGAGGATCGCCACCCGGGTTTCCAGTTCCGGTGGTTCGATGGCGACGGTCAGTCCGGAACCAAAGCGAGACTTCAAGCGGTCTTCCAGCCCGGCGACCTCCTTGGGATAGCGGTCGCAGGTCAGGATCACCTGCTGGTGGCTCTCCAACAGGCTGTTGAAGGTATAGAAAAACTCCTCCTGCGAACGCTCCTTGCCCGCCAGAAACTGCACATCGTCGATCAGCAGAGCGTCCAGCACCCGGTAGCGGCGCTTGAATTCACTGATGGCATTATGTTGCAGGGCGCGCACCATATCGGCCACGAATTGTTCGGAATGCTGGTAAACGATGCGTGTTTCGGAACCCCGCTCGCGCAACATGTTGCCGACCGCATGCATCAGATGGGTTTTACCCAAACCGGTGCCGCCGTAAATGAACAAAGGATTGTAGGCGGTGCCGGGATTTTGGGTGACTTGCAAACAGGCGGCTCGGGCTAACTGATTGGAGTTACCCTCGACGAAGGTGGAGAAGGTGAAATCCGGATTCAGATGGGAGCTTTTCAGCAACTCGCTGGCGTTGATGGCTGTTACGGCGGCCGGTTCCACTTCAGGCGTGTCTTCTCCCGAGACCGCGGGTTCGGGTTGGAGGGCGCCGCTGCCGATTTCCAGCAATACTTGAGGCGGTTGTCCGGGTCGCAGACGCTCCAGTACAGCCTGGATTTGCGCCAAGTGATGTTTTCTGACCCAGTCGAGCACGAAGCGGTTGGGGGCGAGCAAATGCAGCTCGTTGGCATCCTCTCGGGTGTGCAGGGGCCGAATCCAGGTGCTCAACTGCGGTTCGGACAGTTCGTTCTCCAGGCATTCCAGACAGGCTTTCCACAATGTGTGATCCATAAATGATCCTGACTCGTGGCGCTTTGACGGGATCTGAAGTGTAGTGGCTCGCCGGCTAGTTATCCACAGTCTCAAGCCGGGGGGCGCGCGCCGCGCGAAAGAGCGACGATGAGGTCGTGTCCCCGGACACCCGCCGCGAAATTCGCAAACATATTTATAACTCGCATGGTATTTTGATGGCTGTCCGACGCGCGGTGCTCGGAGGCGGGGAAGACGGAGGGACGAGTTTCGACGCCACCTGGGTATGCGGGTCTCAATGGGACGGGTAGAGGGAACTAACTGGCGGGTCTCGGACTGAGCGGGGCTCGCATGGAGCCCTGGCCGTGGTTATCGGCGGTCTGCGACGGTGAAGGTTGGCGCGCCCGGCGAGACTTGAACTCACGACCTTCGGCTCCGGAGGCCGACGCTCTATCCAACTGAGCTACGGGCGCGTAGACAAGCTAGGATACCCGGCTTGTGGTCTGTCGTCCAGTCTTGGATTGGGTATTTCGGTATTGTTCCGAAGCCTCAAAAAGCTTCGGGTTCCGATGCGGATCGCAACGCTTGCCTGGACGCGCGGTCATCCGCCGCTCCCGAGGCCTGCATCAGTTTTCAGGAAAAACCAAATACCGTTATAATCCAATCTGCCTTAGTCTTACCCAAGCGATACTAAAGACAACAAGCCCGACCAAAACTTTCCCAACAACGGTGCTCCCGTGAAATGCAGACCCGCCGCTGGGGGAAGGACCGAGTCGCGTCCACCGTAACGCATCCAGGAATGCGCCGGTTATGATTGTGTTCCAATGAGGTGAGAATGTGAACCCACAAGCAGATAAATCCGTTATCACCACGTCCGTCGCCCTCGTCTCGGCACTGGTGCTGCTAACCGTCGTGCTGTTCATGGTAGCGGCTCTCCTTGGGGCCTTCGACAGCGTCGCTCCCGAAGATGGCTCGCGAAGGGAAGCAGCGGTGCTCGAACGAATCAAGCCCGTCGCGCGGGTCTCCTTCGAACAGCCCCAGCCGGTTGCCGAGGTCAAACTGGCCGAACTATCCGGAAAAGCGGTCTACGATCAGTCCTGCGCGGCCTGCCACACGACGGGAGCCGCCGGCGCGCCAAAAATCGGCGTCAAGGAAGAATGGGAATCTCGGTATGCTCAGGGGCTGGACGTTTTGGTTAGCCACGCTGTCAACGGCATTCGCGCCATGCCGGCCAAGGGGGGAAATCCCGCGCTGACCGAGGCCAATATCCGGGATTCCATCACTTATTTGCTGGGTGAAACCGGCTTCGAGGTTGCAGCCGCCGCGGAAACCGCGGATGCTGCGGACGCCGCGCCCGCCGAAGCCGCGCCCGCCGAACCGAAGTAATTGAAATAGTCATCAGCCATCCGCCCGGCATCGCCGCCATGCAAGGGCCACCCCAAGGGTGGCCCTTGCTTTTTCAGGCCAACTGACATGCGTCCCGATCTCCGTTACACCGAATCCCCGCATCATGAGCCTCGTAACTGGAGCAATATTCGCGCCCTGTTGCCCTACCTCTGGGAATATCGCGGTCGGGTGTTGCTCGCCCTCGGCTGCCTGGTGCTGGCCAAGGTGGCCAACATCGGCGTACCGCTGGTGCTCAAGCAGATCGTGGATTATCTGGACGCCAACCGGGACGTGATGGCGGTGCTGCCGGTCACGCTGCTGCTGGCCTATGGAGCCTTGAAACTGGGCAACGCCCTGTTCAGCGAACTGCGCGACATGCTCTTTGTCCGGGTTCGCTATCGCGCCATGCGCCGGTTGACTCTGCGCACCCTGGCGCACCTGCATAATCTGTCGCTTCGCTTTCATCTCGAGCGCAAGACCGGCGCCATCAGCCGCGATCTGGAGCGGGGGGCGCGCAGCCTGAGCACGCTGTTGAACTATCTGGCGTTTAGCATCTTGCCGGTCATGGTGGAATTTCTACTGGCGGCGGCGTTGCTGCTGGGCCGTTACCCTACGGTTTTCACGCTGATCATTTTTGGCAGCGTCGCCGTTTACGTCGGTTTTACTCTGGCGATCACCAACTGGCGGATGGAGCATCGTCACGCCATGAATCGATTTGAATCGCAAGCGGGCAACGAGGCTCTCGATAGTCTGATCAACTACGAGACGGTCAAATATTTCGGTAATGAGGACTGGGAACTGCGACGCTGCGACACGACCCTGGCGTCCTGGGAAAATAGCGCCGTGCTCAGTCAGACCTCGATGTCGGCGCTCAACTTCGGACAGAGTGCGATCATCGCGGTCGCGGTGACGCTGATCCTGTTGGTGGCCGCCGGTCAGGTCGCCGCCGGCCAGATGACGCTGGGCGATCTGGTGCTGGTCAACGCGCTGCTGTTGCAACTCTTCATTCCTTTGAATTTCCTTGGGATCGTCTACCGGCAAATCCGCTATGCGTTGGCCGACATGAACGATCTGGTGCGCCTGCTGGAGCGAACGCCGGAAATCCGCGATGCGCCCGACGCCGCGGACTTGGTCGTGAAGCAGGGTGAATTACGCTTCGAACGGGTCAGTTTCGGCTATCAGCCCGACCGGCAAATCCTTTTCGACGTAAGTTTTACGGTGCCGTCGGGCCGCAAGCTGGCGGTGGTCGGCGCCAGTGGGGCCGGCAAGTCCACCTTGGCGCGGTTGTTGTTCCGATTTTACGACGCGAACGGCGGGCGAATTCTGATCGACGGGCAGGACATTCGCGACGTGTCGCAAGCGAGCCTGCGCGCCGCCATTGGGATCGTTCCGCAGGACACCGTGCTGTTCAATGACACGCTCTATTACAACTTGGCCTACGCCCGCCCCGAAGCCAGCCGCGAGGAGATCGCCGCCGCCGTTCGAATGGCCCAGTTGTACGATTTTATCGCCGCGTTGCCGGCCGGTTACGACACGGTGGTCGGCGAGCGGGGCCTGAAGCTGTCGGGCGGCGAGAAGCAGCGAGTCGCGATCGCTCGCGCCATCCTCAAGCGCCCGCGCATTCTGATTTTCGACGAAGCTACTTCGGCTCTGGACAGCCAATCCGAACGGGCCATTTTACAGGCTCTGCGCGCGGTCGCCGCCGATCATACCACGCTGGTCATCGCCCACCGGCTGTCCACCATCGTCGATGCCGACCAGATTCTGGTATTGGACCATGGCCGAGTGCGGGAACAGGGCACGCATCGGGAGCTCTTGCAACAGGGTGAGCTGTATGCCCAGATGTGGATTTTGCAGCAGCGGGAACAGGAGACGCAGGAAAAAGAACGGCTGCTCGGATTGGACTGAGCTTAAACCTCAATCCCAGCCATCCGCGCTGAATTCCAGCAGCGCCCGTTCCGTCTCGCTCAAAATCACCAAAACGCCGGCGTGTTGGCGTTGCAGCCATGCGCGCCGCTCGCGCCGGTCGAGATATTCGTCGGAGTTGGAGGCGATGGACGCGCTCGGAACGGCGGTCAGTTCCGCGACCGCCTCTTCCAGTTCGTCTAGCTCGTTCAGCAACTCCAGCCGCTGAATTCGCAGGTCATGAAAGGTCCCCAACGTCCTCTCCCGCTAAGGAAATCAGGACGCAAGCCGGTCGGGCAAAACATCCTTGAGCTTGGCGCGAGCCTCGCGCAGCATCGTTTCGGTGGTGGCCCAGTCCACGCAGGGATCGGTGATCGAAACGCCGTATTGGAGTTGCGCGCGGTCGGCGGGAATCGACTGGTTGCCCCAGCCCAGGTTGCTCTCGATCATGAACCCGACGATGGAGCGGTTGCCTTCCAGGATCTGGTGGGCGCAATCGTGCAGCACCAGAGGTTGCAGCGCCGGGTCCTTGCGGGCGTTGGCGTGGCTGCAATCCACCACGAGATTCAGCGGCAGCTTGTTTTTGGCCAGCTCCTTTTCGCACAGGGCAATGGTGACCGTGTCGTAGTTGGGCCCTTCCGCGCCGCCGCGCAGCACCACATGGCCATACCGATTGCCGGTGGTGCGGATGACCGCTGACTGGCCGTATTGGTTGATGCCGAGAAAACTATGCGGCCGGGAAGCGGATTGCAGGGCGTTGATGGCGACGTCCAGATTGCCGCTGGTGGCGTTCTTGAACCCGACCGGCGTGGACAGGCCACTGGCCATTTCTCGATGGGTTTGCGATTCGGTGGTGCGGGCGCCGATGGCGGTCCAGGCGATCAGATCGCCCAGATATTGCGGGCAGATCGGGTCCAGCGCCTCGGTGCCGGTGGGGAGACCCATCTCGGCGATTTCCAGCAGCAGTTCGCGGGCGATGCGTAAGCCTTCGGCGATGTCGAAGGAGTCGTCCAGGTGGGGGTCGTTGACCAACCCCTTCCAACCGACCGTGGTCCGGGGCTTCTCGAAATAGACCCGCATGATCAGATACAGGGTGTCGCCGACTTCCTCGGCCAGATCCCGCAAGCGCCGCGCGTAATCGCGGGCCGCCGCGACGTCGTGGATGGAGCAGGGTCCGACCACCACGAACACCCGGTGATCCTGATGGTCGAGAATGCGTTGCACGGTCTGACGGCCGGCGAGCACCGTGGCTTCGGCGGCAGCGGTCAGCGGCAGGCGCTGCTTGATGTCGTCGGGGGTCGGCAAGACGTCCTGAGCGGCGACATTGACGTTGTTGATCAGATTCGGATGCATGGCGTTTCCTGCGGATAGCGAAAACAGCGCCCAGGAGTTGGGCAATCGGAAAAGGCTCCCATCATAGTGAAGTGGAATCCCCAGGGAAATGGCGGAAGGATACCAGCGGCAGGTTCGTTGCGACTCGACGCTCGGTGGGATGGCGTCCTATGCGCCATCCTCGCGCAGGCTGATGATCGGCCAGCCGCGTTCCTGGGCGTGCTGGGCCAAGACCGTGTCGGGGTCAACCGCCACCGGATAGCGGACCTGGCCCAGCAAGGGCAGATCGTTATGGGAGTCGCTGTAAAACCAGCTCCGGTCGAGGTCGTGGCCGGTTTCCGCCAGCCACTCGCTCAGCCGTTCCACCTTGCCGTGCTGGAAGCAGGGAATGCCAAACGAGCGACCGGTATAGCGCCCGTCGGCGAATTCCACCTCGGTCGCCAGCAGGTGCGGCACGTCGAGCAGATCGGCGATGGGCGCGGTGATGAAGCGGTTGGTGGCGGTGATGATCAGCAGCGTGTCGCCAGCGTTCCGGTGCCGCGCCAGCAGTTCCAGCGCCTTGGGCAGCAGGATGGGCCGGATTTTGTCTTCGACGAACCTTGCGCGCCAGGCCAGCAGGTTTTCCAGCGGGTGCTCGGCCAGCGGGCGCAACATGAAGGTCAGAAATTCCTGAATGTCCAGGGTGCCCGCCCGGTAGGCGTCGTAAAACCGCTGGTTTTCACGCTCGTAGTCCTCGCCATCGACCAGACCCTGTTCGATCAGGAACTGACCCCAGAGATAATCACTGTCGTCGCCCAGCAGGGTGTTGTCGAGGTCGAAAATCGCCAGACTCATGCCATCATTGCTCCAGCCGTCTTCAGTCGAGACCGTATTGTCGGAGTTTCTTGCGCAACGTGCCGCGATTGATGCCCAAAATCGCGGCGGCCTTGGTCTGGTTGCCGCGGGTGGATTGCATCACGATCTCCAGCAGCGGTGGCTCCACCTCGCGTTGGACCAAATCATATAGATTATTGGGCGCTTGCCCGCCGAGATTATGAAAATAAATGCGCAAGGTTTCATACACATGATCGCGCAGCGGCGTGGCGGGCACCAGCACGGCCGAGGGTTCGATATTTTTTACGCTCGCTCCTCTGGAAGCCGGATACGCCGAACGTTCCATGACGGGACTTGCATTGTTTTTTATAGTCATGCAGCCAGAGGCTCCTCGTTGGTCAGGCCCGCGAAGAACGCGCGGACCAGCGTTCGTTGCTCGCGGCCACTTTCAGTCCGATTGATCCACGCCCGGAATGCGGCGTTGTTCCGCCACGGTTCGCTGTACCAGGCCAAGTGTTTGCGGGCGATGCGGACGCCGGCGGTTTCGCCATAAAAGGCATATAGACTCTCCAGGTGGGCTACAACCCACTGGCCAATTTCCACCGAGGTCGGCGGCGGCAGACGGTCGCCAGTGGCCAGAAAGTGGGCGATTTCGCGGAAGATCCACGGCCGGCCTCGCGCGGCGCGACCGATCATCACCGCATCCGCTCCCGTGATATCCAGCACCCAGCGCGCCTTCTCGGGACTGTCGATATCGCCGTTGGCGACGACCGGGATCGTCACCGCCTGCTTGATGGCGTGGATGGCGGCGTAATCCACCGGTCCGGAGTAACCGCAGGCGCGGGTGCGGCCATGCACGGCCAGGGCGCGAATGCCGGCTTGTTCGGCGATGCGGGCGATGACGGCGCCGTTGCGATGGGCAAGATCCCAGCCCGTGCGGATTTTTAGGGTGACGGGAACTGTAACCGCCCCCACTACCGCCTCCAGAATACGCCCGACCAGCGCCTCGTCGCGCAAGAGCGCCGAACCGGCCCGCGCGCCGCAGACCTTTTTGGCCGGACAACCCATGTTGAGGTCGATGATTTGCGCGCCCCGCTCGACATTGCGGCGGGCGGCTTCGGCCATGGCGCGCGGCTCGGCGCCGAGAATCTGCACGCCGCGCGGCTCGGGCTCGCCAGTTTGATCCAGCCGCAGCCGGGTTTTGCGGCTGTCCCAGAGCCGTGGGTCGGCGCCGACCATCTCCGAAATCGCCAAGCTCGCGCCCAACCGTCGACACAGGCGGCGGAACGGCTGATCACTGACGCCAGCCATTGGCGCCAGCAACACCGGGGCAGACAGATTGTAAGGGCCGATATGCATGAGAAAACTGTGCAAAAATGAAAGTTAAAATGTTTGGTAAAATAAAAATAAATAAGTTAAACAACGTATTGTAATAAGGCGACCGCAGGCACATTAACCTCCGGACCCGGCGGCGAGCCGTAGAGTTACGAATCCCGCCGCACTCCATCCAGCAGCGCCCAGTCCTCGCGTCGCCGGACGGGTGCGAAGGCGAAATCCCGCAGGAACGCCGTCCGCACCGCTTCGACATGCGATTCGAGAATGCCGGAGAGCACCAGTCGTCCGCCCGGCCGAACCCGGCGAGCGAATTCCGAGGCCAGCCGCACCAGCACCCCGGCCAGGATATTGGCCAGCAGCACATCCACGCTCAACGTCTCCGGCAAGGCTGCGGGGCTGGTCAGTTCGATACGATCCTCCACCCCGTTCTCATCGGCGTTGTCGTCGCTGGCCAGCAGCGCCTGCGGATCGATGTCCACCGCCCAGACCTTCCGCGCGCCCAGCTTGGCGGCGGCGATGGCTAGAATCCCGGAACCGCAGCCGTAATCCAGTACGGTTTGCCCGCGCAGATTCGCGCCATCCAGCCATTCCAGACACAGCGCCGTGGTCGGGTGAGTGCCGGTGCCGAAAGCCAGGCCGGGATCGAGCCGGACCGTGATCGCCGCCGGCTCGGGCGGGGTTTGGTTGGTCGGACAGATCCACAAGCGCTGGCCGAAGCGCATCGGGTGAAAATGCTCCATCCAGGCCCGCACCCAGTCGCGTTCCTCCAGTTCGGTCAGCCGGCATTCCGGCAAAACCGGCGCGTGCAGGAACCGTTGCAACCGCCCTTTCACGACCTCGATATCGGTATGGGCGTCGAACAGGCCGGTGACGCGGGTATGCGCCCACAGTGGGGTGGCGCCCGGCGGCGGTTCCAGAACCGGCTGGTCGCCGGCGTCCTCCAGCGTCACCGCCAGCGCCCCGGCCAGCAGCAGCGCGTCTTCCAGTTGCTCGGGAGCGTGGTCGATGGCTTCGAGAGTCAGTTGCAGCCAAGGGGCGGTGGCGTCGTCGCTCATGAGAGGGTTAATGCTTACGTTATGTGAGGTCAAGCGTAGCGTATCTATCGCCAGACCACCATGTTTCAGCCAAGGCTGCGACTAAGGTAACTCGCAAAAAATATTCCCGCAAATTTTGGCCCTGTAAATTTTCCTGTGA
>DAIRDI010000041.1:0-15554 GCA_036796235.1 Candidatus Competibacteraceae bacterium
CATCGGACCCTGTTCCATTCACGATCCGGCGTCCGCGCTGGAATACGCGGCGCGGTTGAAGGCGGAGCGCGACCGGTTGGGCGAAGATCTCGAAATCATCATGCGCGTCTATTTCGAGAAGCCGCGCACCACCGTCGGGTGGAAGGGCTTAATCAACGATCCCTACCTGAATGGCAGCTTCCGGATCAACGAGGGGTTGCGCATCGCCCGCGACCTGCTCGTGCGCATCAATCAGACGGGCGTTCCCGCCGGCTGCGAATTTCTCGACGTGATCTCTCCCCAGTACATCGGCGACCTGGTCTCCTGGGGCGCCATTGGGGCGCGGACCACCGAGTCCCAAGTGCATCGCGAGCTTGCCTCCGGCCTGTCGTCCCCGGTCGGGTTCAAGAATGGCACCGACGGCAACGTGAAGATTGCGGTCGCGGCGATTCTGGCCGCTCGGCAGCGCCATCACTTCCTGTCGGTGCATAAGTCCGGACAGGTGGCGATCGTCGATACCTTGGGCAATACCGACTGCCACATCATCCTGCGTGGGGGGAGCCAGCCCAACTACGATCCGGCCAGCGTGGACGCGGCCTGCGCCGAGCTCGCCCGGTTCAATTTACCCGAACGGCTCATGATCGATCTCTCTCATGGCAACACCCCTGGGGGGTTCCGACAGCAGTTGGTCTCGGGCGCGGCGGTCGCCGAGCAGATCGCCGCCGGCAGCTCGCGGATCATGGGGGTGGCCGCGGAGTCCCATCTGGTCGAGGGTCGGCAGGATTTGCGTCTGGATCAGCCGCTCGTGTACGGCCAAAGCATCACCGATCCCTGCATCGGCTGGGAGGATTCCGTGCGCCTGCTCGACCAACTGGCGCAGGCCGTGCGCGTGCGGCGCGCCATGGCCCAGTAGAGAGGATGCCGGAACTCGGCCGGCCGGCCGCCGGCTCCCCCGCGATCAACCAAACTCGTCGGGCGCGAATCCCACCAGCGGCAACAAGCGTTCCAAGCCGGCTGGTGAATCTTCTGGACTCGTGGTTCGCAGGGTGATGTGACCGACCTTGCGACCGGGACGCGAGGCCTTGCCGTAGTCGTGATAATGCGCGCCGGGCGTCGCCAGCACCGCCGCCCGGTCCGGCAGCGTACCGATGGCGTTGAGCATGACGGCATGGCCGACCCTCGCGGTCGAGCCCAGCGGTAGACCGAGAATCGCCCGCAGGTGGTTTTCGAACTGGCTGGTTTCCGCGCCTTCGAGGGTCCAGTGTCCGGAATTGTGGACGCGCGGGGCCATTTCGTTGGCGATCAGATGACCGTCCTTGACAAAGAATTCAATAGCCAGCAACCCGACATAATCCAGGCGCTCCAGCAGGCGGCGGGCATGATTCCAGCCTTCGCGCTCCAGTTCCGACGCCCGGCAGGGCGGCCGGGACAACCGCAGGATGCCGTCGCGGTGGTGGTTCTCCACCAATGGATAAAACGCGATCTCGCCAGCGCGGCCGCGCGCCGCCAGCACCGACACCTCCCGCTCGAACGGCACGAAACTCTCCAGGATCAGCGGTGCGCCGCCCAGTTCCCGCCAAGCGGCTTCGCTGTCCTCGGGCGCGCGCAACACCCGCTGGCCCTTGCCGTCGTAACCCAGCCGCCGGGTTTTCAACACCGCCGGCAATTCCACCTGCACCACGGCGCCATGGAGTTCTTCCAGACTGTCGACCGTCGCGAAGGCGGGGGTCGGGATGCCCAGTTCCCAGAACAGAGTTTTTTCATACAGCCGATCCTGGGCGGTCTCCAGCGCCTTGGCCGGCGGATAAAACGCCACCTGTGACCCCAAGGTCCGGGCTACCGCCGCCGGGACGTTCTCGAAGTCGAAGGTGATGACCTCGGCCCAGTCGGCCAGCCGGTTCAGGCCATCCTCAGCGTCGTAGTCGCCCTGGATCAGGGGCGCCACCTGCCCGGCGCAAGCGTCGGCGGCGGGATCGAGAATTTGAAATCGCAAACCCAGGGGATAGCCAGCCAGCGCCAGCATCCGCGCCAACTGTCCGCCGCCGACGATGCCGACTTTCATGGCTGAACCGTCCTTGGATCAGGTTCGCTCAGCACGTGTTCGGTCTGTCGGGCGCGAAAAGCGCGCACTGCTTCGCGAATGGCCGGGTACTTGTTGCCGAGCAGGGCGGCGGCCAGCAGGGCGGCGTTGATGGCGCCGGCCTTGCCGATGGCCAGGGTTCCGACCGGGACGCCACCGGGCATCTGGACGATGGACAGCAGCGAATCCAGGCCATTGAGGGCTTGGGACTGCACGGGCACGCCCAGCACCGGTAGCACGGTCTTGGCGGCGACCATGCCCGGCAGATGAGCGGCGCCGCCGGCGCCGGCGATGATCGTTTCCAGACCGCGCGCCTCGGCTTGGGCGGCGTAATCGAACAGCAAATCGGGCGTGCGGTGCGCCGATACCACCCGGACTTCGTGCGGGACGCCGAGCGCCTCCAGGGTCCGCGCGGCGTGTTCCAGGGTGCTCCAATCCGAGGTGGAGCCCATGACGACGCCTACCAGGGGCGTTTTGGGAATAGCGTTCATTGCGGGAGGAATGCTTGCCTTGGCCATTAGGGAAGGGTTCACGGTACGCTGAATTTTCCCACAAAGCCCGAGGCTGGCGTTAGCGCCGCAACGATTCGCTGGGTCGGACTTACCGCGCCGTGAAATAGAGATCGCCGTGCCAGGCCCGCCTATAATCCCGATATTGCCGACAGCGGGAGGAAACATGCGAGTCTATCTGCTCTCGACGGCGGTGGCGCCGCTCGGTTCCGGTCTGGGCGGCGGCGTGGAACAGATGGTCGTCACCGCCGCCCGCCAACTTTGTCACCTAGGTCATACCGCGCGGGTCATCGCGCCGGACGGTTCCAGAGCTGAACTTCCCCATCTACACGTGCTGCCAGGCCGGTTGGCCCCAACCGCCGTGTCCCATGACTATGATGCCCCAATGTCCATCGCCGCCGATGGCTTTTTGGCCGCCGCGCTGCATTGGTTGGCCGAGCAAACGCGGCCCGGCGATGCGATCCTGAACTTTTCCTATGACTGGTTGCCCCTGTTTGCAGGCGATTTTTTCTCCTGTCCGCTAGGGTCGTTGATCAGCATGGGGTCGCTGAACCGGTCGCTGGATGCGCAAATCCGCCGCATCGCCTCCCAACGTCCGGAACGGCTGGCCTTTCTGAGCGACGCTCAGACCGCCAGCTTCGGCCTGACGGGAGTGTTGCGGCGGATTCCCCCGGGACTGGACCTGGCGCGCTATCGCTATAACGCCGCGCCCAGTCAGGATTGCTGCTGGCTCGGACGAATCGCCCTGGAAAAGGGACTGGAGGATGTCTTCCTCTTTGCCGAGCGTACCGGCATCGCCGTCACCGTGTTTGGCATCATGCAGGACCGAGCCTGCTGGAATGAGTTGGAACAGCGCTATCCCGATGCCCCGGTCCGGTACGGCGGCTTTCTCAGTATGCCGGCGCTGGCCGAGGCGGTCCGGGAATTCCGCGCCTTGTTGATGACGCCCAAGTGGCTGGAAGCCTTCGGCATCGTCGGCATCGAGGCGCTGGCTTGCGGCACCCCGGTCATCGCCTACCGGCGCGGTGGCATCAGCGATTATGTTCGCGATGGGGAAACCGGCTGGCTGGTCGAGGCGGGCGACCTCGACGGTCTGTGCGCGGCGGCGGAGCGCATCGACCGGATCGACCGGGCGAGCTGCCGGGCGCTGGTGGAAGACCGCTATACCCTGACGCACTACGGCGCGGCCCTGGTGGATTGGCTGGACGATCTGACGGTGGCCACGGGTTCCATGGGAGCGACGACATGACCGGACACGACATGCGGAGTTGGACGATTCACATCCGCAAGGACAACCTCAAATTCTCCGCGGCGCACATGACCGTGTTCCCCGATGGCGGCAAGGAAGCCCTGCACGGCCACAACTACCAGGTCGAGTTGGAGGTGGAGCTGACCGAGCCGCCGGTGCTGTCGCGCATGCTCAGCTACGACGTGTTCAAGCAGGCGCTGCGGGCCGTTTGCAACGATTGGGACGAAAAGGTCTTGATCGCCAGCGACAATCCCTGGCTGGAGATGCTTTCCGGCGACGAGGGCGAGTATGCGTTCCGGCTGTGCGGCAAACGCTACGTGCTGCCGGCCGATGAAGTGGTGGCGCTGGCGGTGGACAATATCACCGCCGAGCATCTGGCCCGGTTGCTGTTCGAGGGATTCTGGGAAACCCTGTGCGGCGACCGCTCGATCGCCTGGCGGGAACGAATCGCCGCCGTGCGCCTGCGGATCGATGAATCCCGGGGGCAGGGAGCGACTTACGCGATTCGTTGGAGGGGCTGAGTGCGCCGCGCAGGACGAGAAGACGGTTCCTCATCCCGAACCTTTAGGACCATATCCATGAAATCCTTAAAAAATCAAGTTGCGCTCATCACCGGCGGTGGTCGCGGCATCGGCACGGCCACCGCCGAGGCGTTGGCTCGCAAGGGCGCTCACGTCATCGTCGCCAGCCGCACCGAAGCGGAACTGACCGCCACCGTCGCCCGGTTGCACGCCGCCGGTCTGAGCGCTTCGGCCCTGGTTCTGGATGTGGCCGATGAGGCGGCGGTGGAAGCCGCCATCGCCGCCATCGCCGCCGAGTTCGGGCGGTTGGATATCCTGGTCAACAACGCCGCCATGCTGTTGAGCGGTTCCTTTGCCGAAATGGCCCTGAGCGACTGGGACCGGGTGATGGCGGTCAACCTGCGCGGGGCGATGCTGTGCGCGCGGCAGGCGTTCCGGTTGATGCGGGAACAACCAAGCGGCGGGTCCATCGTCAACGTGTCTTCGCTGGGTGGCGTACCGGGTACCGAGAAGTTTCCCGGCTACGCCGCCTACACCGTCAGCAAGTTCGCGCTCACCGGCCTGACGGAAGCGCTGGCCGCCGAGGGCAAGGACTGCAACATCCGAGTCAATGGCGTGGCGCCGGGCGCGGTGGATACCGCCATGTTGCGCCAGGCCGCACCTCATTTGCGAACCCGCACCGGACCCGCCGATGTCGCCAAGGTGATCGCCTTCCTGGGCGATCCGACCGAGTCCGGTTGCATGACCGGCGCAACGCTGGCTATCAACAGCAATTTGTGAATTCCCCCGAATTCCCCCGCAACCACCAGGGTCGTAAGGATGGCTTCTGGCGACCGCGCTTTCCCTGGGATTGGGATGATCTGAACCTCCAGTGATCCCCACGCTGATTCCGCAACCCTGAACAGCCGTTGCTGTTCCCTGGGGGAGCTTGCCAGCTCACCAAGGACCGGCGAAGGGTGCGGATCAGCCCAATTTGGGCAGATGCGGACCAGCTTGGTCGATTGAACCCGCGATTGATGGCCCAATTTTCACGCTTGCGAAGAGTCGAAAAATCCTGTATGGTTTTGTTCTTTAATATGACAATCGTATGGTATTTGTGATTGGCATAAAAAATGCTAAAAATTTCGTAAGCCATGCATTTAGCGACTCCGCGCTCCAATGCCTTGGATCCCGATAATCTCTCTTCATGCTCTCTTTATTTTGAACGAGGAAGGCCCACATGCTGCGTACCGTCGCCACCGTCCCGGTCCCACGGATGATCGAACTTTTGGAGCTGATGGATATCGCCAGTAACGCTGATGTTGAGCCACGGTTGCTGGACTATCTGCATAACTGCCGGCGGATCGGTTATGAACCGCCCGAGGAGCTGTTGCGGCTGGCCCGCGAGAGCGTCAACCAGAAACGCCTGTGCTGAACCGGGTCATTCTGACCACCCAGGATGGTGAAGCTGATCGCCCGCCTTGCCCCCTCTCCATCCCTGCCAACGGAGAGGAGAGGGGACGCAACATCAAGTGGCTATTTGGTCAGCAAGCCACGATTACCGATGACCGATTAATTCGATAGGGTAACCATCGGGGTCGGCGATAAAGGAGATGATCGTGGTTCCGGCGTTCATCGGCCCGGCCGCGCGAAGAATCTGGCCCCCCGCTCCCTGAATGGCCGCCGTCGACCGATAGACATCGTCCACTTCAATCGCGATGTGTCCATACGCCGTGCCCATGTCGTAGCGGTCCACCCCCCAATTGTAGGTCAGCTCCAGGACAGTCTGTTCGGCTTCATCGCCATAGCCCAGGAAGGCAAGCGTAAATTCACCCTCGGGATAGTCCTGCTGGCGCAGTAGTTTCATGCCCAGGATGTCGGTATAAAATTGGATCGAGCGCTGTAGGTCGCCGACTCGTAGCATCGTGTGGAGAATGCGCATGGTTCACCTCGGATAGTGGGGGTTGAAATCGTCTTCGCGCCGCTGCCCGTCCGGGCTCTCCGCGCCGCTGTGGGGGTCCGGCAGGATGTCCGTCACATACGCCACACCATCCCGCATCTCCCAGCGCACGTCACAATCGAACAGCCGCATGCCGTAACGCCGGGGTGTGGGCCGGGCGCGCTCGTAGGCGGGGCGCGGGTCCTGGCGCAAAATCTGGACGAGCAGTTCGCGTAAATCGCCGCGCGGCCAGTTCGCGCAGAACGCCGCCGCGGTTGGGCTGAAGTCTACCATCGCCAACGGCGTCGGCGCCTCGGATGCAAAGCCGCCGGTCGCTTCCGGAATGCGGTCGGCATAGGGCAGGTAAGGCTTGATGTCCAGCACCGGCGTTCCATCCAGCAAATCCACGCCCTGGAGATGCAAGACCACCTGTCCCTGACGGGTTGCGATGCGTTCCAGCTTCACCGCCGACAGGCCGATGGGATTGGGCCGAAAGGTGGAACGGGTGGCGAATACTCCCAGTCGGCGATGGCCGCCCAGTCGGGGGGGCCGCACCGTCGGCTGCCATCGTCCTATTGGGAGCCCGTGGAATACGAACACCAGCCACACATGCGAAAACCCTTCCAGGCCGCGTACCGCCGTGGGTTGGTTGTATGGCGGCAACAATTCGAGCGTCGCCCGCACCGCCGGCGCCAGCCCGGCTTGCCGGGGAATACCGAATTTTTCCCGGAATCCCGAACGAATGAGGCCGATGGGGGCGAACTGGAACATGGGGAATCGTCACCATTTCCACTCCGCGCCGCTTGGCGAGAGAGGGAGCAGGGCGAGTGAATCCAAGGAGCGGGGTGGGCGGCCCACATTCCGAGAGTTGATGAAACTTAGTGGGAGTGGGAGTGGGGGTGGGCGTGTGGCCGCGATTCCGGCCGGTACGGCTCCTCGCGGTCGTGCAGGTGCATCCGGTATTCGACGAACCCCGGACAGTCGTCGAAGTGCAGAAACGGATTGCCGGCCAACTGTTCGAACAGGGTCGAGGTCGGGGTGACGCCATAGTTATGGCCGGGGCGAATGATAGTGTCGCCGGGTAGATGCTCGCCCAGCCGACGCAGGGAGCGATACATCTGCTCCGGATCGCCGCCGCGCAGGTCGCAGCGCCCGCAGCCGAACACAAATAGCGTGTCGCCGGTCAGCACCTGATCGCCTAGCCGGTAACAGGCCGAGCCGGGGGTATGGCCGGGCGTGTGGAGGATTTCGATCTCGGTTTCGCCCAACCGAATCCGGTCGCCGCCTTCGTGCAGGGTCGGCAAATCCAGATAGCGATCCCAGAACGCCGCTTCGGCGCGCAGCAGGTGCAGTTGCGCGTCGCTGGCGTTCAGCAGGGCCTCGACTCCGTTGATGTGGTCGAAATGGCTGTGGGTGAGCAGGATGTCGGTGATCCGCAATCCACCCCGCTCGGCCACGGCCAGTATGCTTGGTACATCCCAGGCGGGGTCCACCACCGCCGCGCGGTCGGTGGCGTGGTCGTGGATGACGTAAATGAAGTTACCCATCCGCCCCAGTTCCAAGGCGTGGATGGAATAGGGAGGCGTATCAGTCATCGCGCATTCTCCGGGTAGCGAAAGCGCCGCAAGGTTCGCACAGCTCGCGGCGACCGAAGCGTTGGAACATTGGTTGGCGGTCATGACTCTGAGTGTGGACGGCGACTCGGTCGACCTATTCGGTCATGATCGGGTTCCACAAACTCAGAAG
This sequence comes from Candidatus Competibacteraceae bacterium, assembly GCA_036796235.1. GTDB lineage: Bacteria > Pseudomonadota > Gammaproteobacteria > Competibacterales > Competibacteraceae > REEE01. The sequence goes on from DAIRDI010000041.1 coordinate 8,003, forward strand.
GATTGCATCATGCGCTTCAATCTCGATATCGATGCCCACCGATACTACATCAAGAGTTATGGTCCGGGCTGGATCAACGTCAACGACCAGGAGATCCGCCGCAGCGCGATCGTCAGCCCCAACCAGTTGGTGACCGATTGGCCGCCGCAAACCTTCGTCGACCTGGAAGAGGTTCATTTCGAAGCTCTGCTGCCCCTTGAACTTGAAATCGTGCTGCTGGGCACCGGCAACCGCCAGCGGTTTCCACGCCCAGCCTTAACCCGAGCCCTGTTGGCGCGCGGCGTGGGCGTCGAGGTCATGGATACCTCCGCCGCCTGTCGAACCTACAATGTCATCATGCTCGAAGGCCGCCGGGTTGCGGCCGCGTTGCTGCTGATGGACGACTAGGCCGACGGCGCCGGGTGGCGGTGAGGCGAGATGGTCGAGGTCGATCCACCAACCGCCCCGCGGGCTTCAAGCTTAGAGAAAGCTCCGGGAAAATCCTTCGTTTTCCAAGATCTTGCGCAGGCGGCGCAGGGCATCGATCTGAATTTGCCGCACCCGTTCCCGGGTCACGCCGATTTCGTTACCGACCTGCTCCAGGGTCGCCTTATCCTGGCCGCCGAGACCGAAGCGTCGTTTTACGACCGTCCGTTGCTTGTCGTTCAATTGGTCGAGCCACAAGTCGAGCTTCTCGTTGATGTCGGCGTCTTGCAGCCATTGCGAGGGGTCGGGATTGTTCTCGTCGGGGATGGCGTCCAGCAACGAGCGGTCTTCATCCTTGCCGATCGGGGTGTCCACCGAGGTCACCCGTTCGTTGAGTTGCAGCATGCGCTTGACTTCGCTCACTGACTTGCCCATGGCCCGCGCGATTTCCTCGGCGGTGGGTTCGTGGTCCAAGGTCTGCGTCAGTTGTCGGGCAGTGCGAAGATAGCCGTTGATTTCCTTGATGATATGGATCGGCAGACGGATGGTGCGGGTCTGGTTCATCAGCGCGCGTTCGATCGTCTGACGGATCCACCAAGTCGCGTAAGTCGAAAAGCGGAAGCCGCGCTCGGGGTCGAATTTTTCGACGGCGTGAATCAGTCCCAGATTGCCTTCTTCGATCAGGTCGAGCAGGCTGAGACCCCGGTTCATGTAACGGCGAGCGATTTTCACCACCAGACGCAGGTTGCTCTCGACCATGCGATTGCGGGCGCTGGCGTCGCCACGCAAGACCAGGCGGGCGAAATAAACTTCTTCCTGAGCGGTCAGCAGTGGGGAAAAGCCGATTTCACTCAGATACATATGGGTGGCGTCCAGTTCCTCCAGGGTCACTTCCCGAGCTTTCGGAAGGGCCGGCCAGGATAATCCAACGGTTTCCAGATCGTCCTCCGTGACTCCCTCATCCTCCTCGGCGCCCTCCAGTTTATCCTCGTCCAGCAGGGAATCGTCCATAGGCAATTCGTCATCGCAAACGACTGCCTCCAAACAGGCGTTCATCCTTCGAGACATTAGATGACCTCCTCAATACACTTCGCTTGGTGGGTTTTGGGTGCTGGCGCGACGGCGAGCATCGATCGCGTCTTTTTTTGTGGTTATCTTGAGAATCGGTATTGGCCAACGAGCGCGCCGGAAGCGGCTCCACACAATAACCGGCGCTGGAGATGTCGGAATGACCCTATCCCTGATCCGGATTCCAAGCGCCCGCGCATGATAAGCTTTCCCCAACCCATGCGTCTACTAATATTGTGTTCATGTTGCAACACGGAAAATTGGCTATCCTGTATCAATTCCTTAAAACTCATGGGGAAATCAACCACTCCGCCAAGGGTTCCAGCGCGCCATGGCGGGTCAAGTCCACTTGCAGGGGGGTGATGGAGACATAACCAGCGCGCACGGCATGGAAGTCGGTGCCGGGACCGGCGTCCTGCTCGGGTCCGGCCGGACCCACCCAGTAGATCGTTCGGCCGCGTGGGTCGAGGCTCTTGACGATGGGTTCGGATTTGTGACGGTGGCCGAGCCGGGTGGCTTGAAACCCGACCAGTCGTTCCCAAGGCAGGTCGGGGACATTGACATTGAGGATGGTATCGGGCGGTAACGGCCATTCCCGCAAGCGGCGCACCAACCAGACGGCGACCCGGGCCGCAGTGTCGAAATACTCGGGGGAGGGCGCGTTCTGCGAGACCGCGATGGCGGGCAAGCCGAGAAACCGGCCTTCCATGGCCGCCGCCACCGTACCGGAATAGATCACATCGTCACCCAGATTGGCGCCGCTGTTGATACCCGAAACCACCATGTCCGGTTCCAACTCCAACAGGCCGGTGATGGCGAGATGGACGCAGTCCGTGGGGGTTCCCTCGACGCTGTAAAAGCCGTTCTCGTGGCGGGTGACGTACAGAGGTTGTTTGAGGCTGAGCGAGTGACTGGCGCCGCTGCGGTCGCGGTCGGGGGCAACCACCGTAATCTCGGCCCACTCGCTCAGGGCGGCGACCAGGCGGAGCAGGCCGGGAGCCAGGTAACCATCGTCGTTGCTGACCAGGATGCGCATGATGAGGGATTCTCTTCCACGCGAGGAATGGGTTAATGTTGGGGTATCCAGCGACGTCGACGATACAACGACCTTGATGACTGTTCGGACGAGACGCCCCCACTGCTTTTTCCAGCGAGGCGCCCATGCGCAAATCCTTCATCCTCGATCCTCAGGATCGGGAGTTGTTTCGCCGCGCCGTCGGCCCCGTGCGGCGGTTGCATTGCGATCGTGTCGAACCGATCCCTTCCCAACCAGCCTCGCTACCCCGTTTCACCCAGGCCGACGAGCGGCAGGTGCTGGTCGACATGGTCTCGGATTATTTCGAACCGGCGGATCTGGAGACCGGGGAAGAATTGCACTACCGCGGCGAGGGTATCCAACAGGCGGTGTTGCGCAAGCTGCGGCGCGGTCAATTCCAGGTCGGCGCGGTTTTGGATCTGCATGGGATGACGGTCGTCAGGGCCCGGGAGGCGCTGGTGGATTTCCTTCATGAAGTCCGCCGTGAAAATTTGAGCTGCGTGCGGATCATTCATGGCAAGGGTAACGGTTCCCGGCATCGGGGACCAGTCCTGAAACAAAAGATTAACCACTGGTTGCGCCAGCGCGCTGAAGTTTTAGCGTTCTGCTCGGCGCGGCCGATGGACGGAGGCACTGGGGCAATTTACGTGCTGCTGCGGCGGACGTGAAAGTGAATAAATGGAATCGTGTTTCCGAGCGCCAGTGCGTGGTTCAAAGCGGGTCGCTGCAGTGCTGAAAATCACCACAGGGTTTGCCCGGAAGCGGTAATGTTTCACTTCCAAAACAACGACCCCGCCTTGGGCGGGGTCGGGTTTTCGTCTCATCGCCCGGTCGGAACGATGCCTTCAGGATTTCAGAAAAATCCATGAGGGAAAGCGGGCCAACGCATGGTTCGCTGGCGTTAGCTGGATACGGACAGGACCTGCGCTTCAAGAACCCGGCGGCGGTTGCTCCGCGGTCGAGGCGCTATCCTGTTCGCGTTTGATTCGCTCGTAGATTTCTTCGCGGTGAACCGCAATATCCTTGGGGGCGTTGACCCCGATACGAACCTGATTACCTTTCACGCCCAAGACGGTCACGGTGACTTCATCACCGATCATGAGCGTTTCTCCAACTCTGCGCGTCAGAATCAACATATCAAGCTACTCCTTGTTTTCCATCAACAGCACCAGGTCATCTTGCGGTTTTTGACAGTCCGCGTCTGTAATCGCTCCATTCACTTCCAGGAAATCAGGGCAGACGCATGAGGAGGGACAGGGTCCACGTTAACCCTAACCGGCTCTTCAAGCGGCCTTATCCAACTCGAACGCCTCGTGCAGGGTACGCACTCCCAGTTCCAGATACTTCTCGTCCACCACCACCGAAATCTTGATTTCGGAGGTGGAAATCATCCGGATGTTGATCCCTTCCTTCCCCAGCGCATCGAACATCTTGCTGGCGACGCCGGCGTGGGAGCGCATCCCGATCCCGACCAGCGACAGCTTGGCGATCCGGTTATCACCGGACACCTCGCGGGCGCCGAGCCGGGCGGCATGGTCCTTGAGGATTTCCAGCGTGCGCTCGTAGTCGTTGCGATGCACCGTGAAAGTGAAATCGGTGGTGCCGTCGTGACCGATATTCTGGACGATCATGTCGACTTCGATGTTGGCTTGCGATACGGGTCCCAGAATGCTGAAGGCGATGCCGGGTCGGTCGGGCACTCCCGACACCGTGAGCTTGGCTTCGTCGCGGTTGAAGGCAATACCGGAAATCTGTTCTTTTTCCATGGATTCCACTGCTAGCGCTTCCTCGAAGGTGATCAACGTGCCCGGTCCTTCCTCAAAAGTGGAGAGAACACGGAGTGGGACATTGTGTTTGCCGGCAAATTCCACCGCGCGAATCTGCAAAACCTTGGAGCCCAGGCTGGCCATTTCCAGCATTTCCTCGAAGGTGATGCGGTTCAGGCGGCGGGCGTCGGGCACGATGCGCGGGTCGGTGGTGTAAACCCCGTCCACGTCAGTGTAAATCTGGCACTCATCCGCCTCGAGCGCGGCGGCCAGCGCCACCCCCGTGGTGTCGGAACCGCCCCGGCCCAGCGTGGTGATGTTGCCGTCCTCATCCACCCCCTGAAACCCGGCCACCACCACCACCCGCCCGGCGTCGAGATCGGCGCGCATGGCTTCGGCCTGAATATCCTGGATGCGGGCCTTGTTGAAGGCGCTGTCGGTGAGGATGCGGACCTGACCGCCGGTGTAGGAGCGGGCCGGGCAGCCGCGCTTTTCCAGAGCGATGCACAGCAGGGCAATGGTCACCTGCTCGCCAGTCGCCAGCAGGACGTCCAGTTCCCTGGGAGTGGGACGGGGCGTGATGGCCTTGGCCAAGCCGATCAAGCGGTCGGTTTCGCCGCTCATGGCCGAGACGACCACCACCAAGTGGTGGCCGCGCTCGCGCCAGCCAATGACTTTCTCGGCGACGCTCTCGATGCGCTCGGGACTGCCGACCGAGGTGCCACCGTATTTCTGTACGATCAATGCCATAGGGTTACCATAATTTAAGGGTTTGACACATATACGCCGCCGCTGAGCCTGGCGGCAACCCATCTTCGATGATGAGTTTCTGGAAGGAGATTTCCATCGGGAAGGTGGGCCGGGCCATGACCCGGCCACGCTACTAGCTTGCGGTGGCTTTCATCACCTGCGCGCGCACCCACTCGGGCACCGCGTGCAGCGCGGCGTCCAGTTGCGAAGGGTCGGTACCGCCGGCCTGAGCCAGATCGGGACGCCCGCCGCCTTTGCCGCCGACCTGCCGGGCGACCTCATTGACCAGATCGCCGGCCTTGATCCGAGTCGTTTCCGCCGGAGTCACGCCCGCCACCAGCCGTACCTTGCCATCCTCGACCGTGGCCAGCACCACCGCCGCGGCCTTGAGCTGGGCCTTATAGCGATCCATCGCCTCGCGCAAGGTCTTGGCGTCCACGCCATCCAGCCGGGCGGCCAGAACCTTGATGCCGTCGATCTCCACCGCCTGACTCAGCAGGTCGGCGCCCTGACCGCTGGCCAGCCGGCCCTTGAGTTGTTCGAGGTCCTTCTCCAACTGGCGGGCGCGCTCGACCAGTTGCCGGATCTTGTCGGGGAAATTGTCGCGGTCGCCCTTGACCCATTGCGCCGCCTGTCGGGCGCTCTCCTGCAGCGCGGCCACGTAGTCCAGCGCCCGTTCGCCGGTGACCGCTTCGATGCGTCGCACGCCAGCGGCCACCCCGCCTTCGGCCACGATCTTGAACAGGCCGATGTCGCCGACCCGGCCGACGTGGGTGCCGCCGCACAGTTCGGTGGAGAAATCACCCATCCGCAGCACTCGCACCTGATTCCCGTATTTTTCGCCGAACAGGGCCATGGCCCCGGCGGCGATGGCCTCGTCCGGGGCCATGAGGGTGGTGTCCACCACGACGTTGCTGCGGATCTGAGCATTGACCAGTCGCTCGATGGTCTCCAACTGTTCCGGGGTGACCGGCTCGAAATGGGTGAAGTCGAAGCGCAGCCGCCGCGGGTCCACCAGCGAGCCTTTCTGGGTCACATGAGTGCCCAGCACCTGGCGTAGCGCCGCGTGCAACAGATGGGTGGCGGAGTGATGCAGGGCGGTCGCCTGACGCTGAGCGGCGTCGACTTGCGCCCGCACTCGAGCGCCGCGCCGCAGTTGGCCCTGCTTGAGTGCGCCGATGTGGGTGAAAACCCCTTCGCCCTGTTTCTGGGTATCGCGAACCGCAAATTCCAGACCGTCGGCGCGCAACCAGCCGCTGTCACCGACTTGGCCGCCGGATTCGGCATAGAACGGGGTATGGTCCAGCACCACCACGCCTTCATCGCCGGCGTCCAGCGTCTCGACCGCCTGTCCGGCGCGGAATAGCCCTAACACGGTTGCTTCCTCTTCCAATCGGTCGTAACCATGGAATTGCGTGGCGGAAACGCTCTCCCAACTCGCTTCATGCGTGGTCACCGCGCTAAATCGGCTGTGGGCGCGAGCGCGTTCCCGCTGCGCCGCCATTTCCCGCTCGAAGCCGGCATCGTCCACCCGCAGGTTGCGTTCGCGGGCGATGTCGGCGGTCAGGTCCACCGGGAAGCCGTAGGTGTCGTACAGCTTGAATACGGTCTCGCCGGGAAGGGTGTCGCCGGACAACTGGGCGATACCCTCTTCCAGCAACTTCATGCCGTGGGACAGGGTTTCGGCGAAACGCTCTTCTTCCTGACGGATGACGCGGGCGACCTGGTCGGCGGCGACCGGCAGCTCCGGATAGGCGTCGCCCATTTCCGCGGCCAGCGGCGCGACCAGTTGATGGAAGAAAGCGCCCTCGGCGCCTAGCTTGTAGCCGTGACGGATCGCGCGGCGCATGATCCGGCGCAGCACGTAGCCGCGCCCTTCGTTGGACGGCAGCACCCCATCGGCGATCAGGAACGCGGTGGCGCGGATGTGATCGGCGATCACCCGCAGCGAGCTGGCGTGTAAATCCGTGGCGCCGGTCGCCGCGGCGGCGGCTTGGATCAACTTCTGGAACAGGTCGATCTCGTAATTGCTGTGGACGCCCTGCATCACTGCCGCTAGACGCTCCAACCCCATGCCGGTATCCACCGATGGCTTGGGCAGCGGATGCAGGACGCCGTCCGCGCTCCGATCGAACTGCATGAACACCAGGTTCCAGATTTCGATGTAGCGGTCGCCGTCTTCGTCCGGCGTCCCCGGCGGGCCGCCGGCGATCCCCGGACCGTGGTCGTAGAAAATTTCCGAGCAAGGACCGCAGGGACCGGTATCGCCCATCGCCCAGAAGTTATCACTCTCGTAGCGTTTGCCGCCCGGCTTATCGCCGATGCGGGCGATGCGCTCCCGGGGCACCCGGATGTCCTCGGCCCAGACCTGATACGCCTCGTCGTCGGTCTCATAGACCGTCACCCACAACCGGTCCGCCGGCATCTTCAAGACTCCGGTCAGAAATTCCCAACCGAAATGAATGGCCTCGCGCTTGAAGTAGTCGCCGAAGCTGAAGTTGCCCAGCATCTCGAAGAAGGTGTGGTG
>DAIRDI010000042.1:0-15456 GCA_036796235.1 Candidatus Competibacteraceae bacterium
GGAAGCGAAACTCGAAATCGCGGGGGTTGATGAACATCACCCGTCCGCCCGCCAGGGCCGCCTTGCGCAGCCGCAATCCGGCCAGCGGCTGTTCCATCCGGACGTTGCTGCCGATCAGCAACGCCGCCCCAACCTTTTCCAGATCTTCCAGCGCCTGTCCCAGCCAGGGGAAAACCGGCGCAGCGTCCTGATCGCTGAAATCGGCCTGCCGCAGCCGGTGATCGATGTTGGCCACGCCGAGACCGCGCGCCAGTTTCTGCGCCAGATACAGTTCTTCGACAGTCGCGGTCGGCGCCAGCAGGAATCCGACGGCCTCGGGACCGTGTCGGGCGATGACCCCCTGCAACCCTTTGGTCGCCGCTTCCAGCGCGGTTTCCCAGTCGGTCTCGGCCCCCGCGACCCGGGGTCGAGACAAGCGATCATCGCTGTAAATGCCTTCGTAACTAAACCGGTCGCGGTCGGAAATCCAGGTTTCGTTGACCGCTTCGTTGTCGCGCGGCACCACCCGCATCACTTGGCCGCGCAGGGTATGGACAAAAATGTTGGAGCCCACCGAGTCGTGGGGAGCGACGGCGGCGTGTTGCACGTACTCCCAGGAGCGGCCCCGGTTTCGGGACGGCTTGGCGTTCAGCGCCCCGACCGGGCACAAGTCGATTACGTTGCCCGACAGTTCCGACGCCACGCTGTGGGCCACGTAAGTGCCGATTTCCATGAATTCACCGCGCCCGGTGGCCCCAAGCTCGCGCAGGCCGGCGATTTCATCGCCGAAACGCACGCAGCGGGTGCAATGAATGCAACGGGTCATGTCGGTGGAGATCAATGGCCCGATATCCTTGTCCTTGATCACCCGCTTGCGCTCGGCGAACCGGGAGGCGTCGGATCCATACCCCATGGCGAGATCCTGAAGCTCGCACTCGCCCCCCTGATCGCAGATCGGGCAGTCCAGCGGATGGTTGATCAGCAGGAACTCCATGGTGGCCTTCTGCGCGGCGCGCGCCTTGGGCGACTCGGTAAAAATCTTCATGCCTTCCATGACCGGGGTCGCGCAAGCTGGCAACGGCTTGGGCGCCCGCTCCACCTCGACCAGACACATCCGGCAGTTGGCGGCGATGGACAATTTCTTGTGGTAACAGAACCGGGGAATGGGAATGCCCGCCGCGTCGGTGATCTCGATGAGCATCGCGCCCTTGCGGGCCTGCAGCGGGATGCCGTTAATTTCGATATTGACTGATTCCTCGCTCATCTTTTACCTGCTGCTACCGGATTAGTGGCTGGTGGCTGGTGGCTGGTGGCTGGTGGCTGGTGGACAGCAGAAAGACGGGGCGTGGCTGTTTCTGGGTTTTTTCTCGCTGTCCACTGTCCACTCGACTTTAGAGGTTCCGCGGCCTTAGGCGGCCAGGGCCGGCGCGCCGCCGACCATGCTGCGCTTATGCTCGATGTAATAGGCGAATTCGTGACGGTAATGCTTGACGAAGCTGCGAACCGGCATGGCGGCGGCATCGCCGAGCGCGCAAATCGTGTGCCCCTCGATACGGCTGGCCACGCTGTCCAGCAGGTCCAGATCCTCGGGTCGCCCCTTGCCCTCAATGATGCGGGTGATCATCCGATACAGCCAGCCGGTGCCTTCGCGGCAAGGCGTGCATTGACCGCAAGACTCCGAGAAGTAGAACCGCGAAATGCGCTGAAGCAGCTTAACCATATCGGTCGTCTCGTCCATCACGATCACCGCGCCGGAACCGAGCATCGACCCGGTGACTTTGGAGATGGAATCGTAATCCATGTTGGCTTGCAGCATGAGATCGCCCGGCACCACCGGCACCGAGGAACCACCCGGAATCACCGCTTTTAGCTGGCGACCCTTCCAAACGCCGCCGGCCAAGGCCAGTAGGTCGGTAAAGGGGATCCCGAGCGAGACCTCGAAATTGCCGGGTCTCTCGACGTGGCCAGACACCGAAAACGCCTTGGTGCCGCCGGCATTGGTGGTGCCCAACTCGGCGAACCACTCGCCGCCGTTACGGATGATCGACGGCACCGAAGAGAGCGATTCGGTATTGTTGATGGTGGTCGGCCGGCCGTATAGCCCGTAGCTGGCCGGGAACGGCGGCTTGAAGCGAGGTTGGCCCTTCTTGCCTTCCAGCGACTCCAGAAGGGCGGTTTCCTCGCCGCAGATGTAAGCTCCCGCGCCCAGGGTCGGATACAGATCGAAGTCGATGCCGGAACCCTGGATATTCTTGCCCAGCAGACCGGCGGCGTAGGCGTCTCGCACCGCGTCCTCGAAGCGCTGGAAGGGTTCGTCCAGGAATTCGCCGCGCATGTAGTTGTAGCCGACCGTTGCGCCGATCGCGAAACCGGCGATGGCCATGCCCTCCACCAGGGCGTGGGGGTTATAGCGCAGGATGTCGCGGTCCTTGCAGGTGCCCGGTTCGGACTCGTCGGAGTTGCAGACGATGTACTTTTGCCCTGGCGCGGTGCGCGGCATAAAGGTCCATTTCAAGCCCATCGGGAACCCAGCGCCGCCGCGACCGCGCAAACCGGATTTCTTGACTTCGTCGATCACCTGCTCGGGGGTCAGTTCGCCGGCCAGGACTTTTTGCCAGGCTTCGTAACCGCCCACGCTCCGGTAGGTATCGATGGACCAGGGCCGGTCCAACCCCAGCGTCCGGTAGCACACTTCGTTGGCCATCGCCGTTCACTCCAGGCTATCGAGCACCCGATTGACCTGCTCCGGGGTCAGATGCTCGTAATAGACGTGGTCGACCTGCATCATCGGGGCGCCGCAACAGGCAGCCAGGCATTCCTCTTCCCGTTTCAGGTAAAACTTCCCGTCCGGGGTGCTCTCGCCGAGCCTGATGCCGAGCTTCTTTTCGAGGTGCGCCAAAATGGCGTCGCCGCCGCGCAACATGCAGGAAATGTTCGTGCAGACCGAAATACAGTGCCGGCCGACCGGTTTCAGTTCGAACATCGAGTAAAAACTGCCGACCTCGTACACAGCGATGGGCGGCATGTCGAGATAATCAGCCACCGCGTCCATCAGTTCCGTCGTCAGATATCCGCCGTTTTCATGCTGCGCCTCGCGCAGCGCGGCCAGCACGGCGGACTGCTTGCGGTCGGGGGGATAGCGGGTCAGCCAGCGGTCGATTTCGGCACGGGCGTGGGCGGACAATACCTCATCATTTTTAAGAGCGCTCATTAGCGGTCCACCTCCCCAAAAACGATATCCTGAGTGCCGATCACCGCCACCACATCCGCCAGCATGTGACCGCGGGTCATTTCGTCCATGGACGAAAGATGCGCGAAACCGGCTGCCCGGACCTTGACTCGGTAGGGCTTGTTGGCGCCGTCGGAGATCAGATAAATCCCGTATTCACCCTTGGGATGCTCGGTGGCGACGTACACTTCGCCTTCGGGGACGCAGTAGCCCTCGGTAAACAGCTTGAAATGGTGAATCAGGGCTTCCATGTCTTCCTTCATTTTCTCGCGGGGCGGCGGCGCGACTTTGTAGTCGTCGACGATCACCGGGCCGGGATTGTTCTTCAGCCAATCCACGCACTGGCGGATGATCCGATTGGCCTGGCGCAATTCCTCGACCCGCACCAGATAGCGGTCGTAGCAGTCGCCGCTGACGCCGACCGGAATGTCGAAATCCAGGCGGTCGTAGACTTCGTAGGGCTGCTTCTTGCGCAGATCCCAGGCGAAGCCCGAACCGCGCAGCATCGGCCCGGAAAAGCCCAGTTGCAGCGCCCGCTCCGGACTCACCACGCCGATGCCGACCGTGCGCTGCTTCCAGATGCGGTTGTCGGTCAGCAGAGTCTCGTATTCGTCCACCCGCCCCGGGAAACGGTCGGTAAACGCCTCGATGAAGTCCAGCAGCGAGCCTTGGCGATGCGCGTTCCGCTCGTCCACGTCCTTCTTGCTGTGCAGGCGCGAATTTTCGTAATCGTATTTGGACATCGTCCGCGGCAGGTCGCGATAGACGCCGCCAGGACGAAAATAAGCCGCGTGCAGGCGCGCGCCGGACGCCGCTTCGTAACAGTCCAGCAAGTCCTCGCGCTCGCGGAAGGCGTACAGAAACATGGTCATGGCGCCGATGTCCAGACCGTGAGCGCCGATCCACAACAGATGATTCAGAATGCGGGTGATTTCCGCGAACATCACCCGGATGTATTGCGCCCGTAACGGCGGCTCGATCCCCAGCAGTTTCTCGATCGCCAGCACGTAGGCGTGTTCGTTGCTCATCGCCGACATGTAATCGAGCCGGTCCATATAACCGATGCTCTGATTGAACGGTTTGCTCTCGGCCAGCTTTTCCGTGGCCCGGTGCAACAGGCCGATGTGTGGATCGGCGCGCTGCACCACCTCGCCATCCATCTCCAGCACCAGGCGCAGCACCCCATGCGCGGCGGGATGCTGCGGGCCGAAGTTCAGGGTGTAATTGCGAATTTCGGGCATCGACGGCTTTCCTCAGTGCGACTCGTGATAACGCTGGTCCTTGCGGATGACGCGGGGCACCAGCACGCGCGGTTCGATGCTGACTGGTTCGTAGACCACGCGGCCCCGCTCGGGATCGTAGCGCATCTCGACCTGGCCGATCAGCGGGAAATCCTTGCGGAACGGATGCCCCATGAACCCGTAATCGGTGAGGATGCGCCGCAGATCCGGATGGCCCTCGAACACGATGCCGAACAGGTCGAAGGCTTCGCGCTCGAACCAGTTGACGCCCGCCCAGATCGGCACGACCGAGGGCACCACCGGCAACTCATCGTCCGGGGCGAACACCCGCGCGCGCAGCCGCTGGTTGCGCGCCACCGAGAGCAGTTGATACACGGCGGCGAAGCGGCCCTTGCCGGCGAAAGTCCGGCCGGCGCCATACTGGTTCGCCGTCGGACCGCGCCCGGTCGCCCGCTCCGTCACCCCGCGGCTGAACCCCTTGCCGGAGGATTCCTCGGTCGCCCACTCCACCTCGCCGTAGGCTGAGTAATCGACCCCGCACACGTCCATGACTTGCTCGAAGGCGAAATCCGGTTCATCGCGCAGGGCGGTGAAGATGGCGAGCGCCTGGTCGGGCGGGATTTCGATGGTGACTTCGGCGCGATCCAGCCGACATTCCAGCAGCGCGTCGCCGAATCGCGTTTGCAGTTTTTCCACCAGGTTCTGAAGCGCTTCAGCCATGAACGTTCTCTCGACGGTTCTTTCAGCGGGCGATGGTGTTGGTGCGCCGAATTTTTTCTTGCAGTTGCAGGATGCCGTAAATCAACGCCTCGGCGGTCGGCGGACAACCGGGCACGTAGATGTCCACCGGCACGATGCGGTCGCAGCCGCGCACCACCGCGTAGGAGTAGTGATAATAGCCGCCGCCGTTGGCGCACGAACCCATGGAGATCACCCAGCGCGGCTCGGCCATCTGATCGTAGACCTTGCGCAGGGCTGGCCCCATCTTGTTGCACAGGGTTCCGGCGACGATCATCACGTCGGACTGGCGGGGACTGGGTCGGAACACGATGCCGAAGCGGTCGAGATCATAGCGGGCCGCCCCGGCCTGCATCATCTCCACCGCGCAGCAGGCCAGCCCGAAGGTCATCGGCCACATCGAACCGGTGCGGGCCCAGTTGATCAGTTTGTCGGCCGTGGTGGTCACCAGGCCTTTTTCGAGAATGCCCTCTATTCCCATGACAAAGCCCCTTTCTTCCACTCATAAATGAATCCAATCACCAGGATGCCGAGAAAGACCGCCATCGCGGCGAACCCGAACCAGCCGATTTCATCGAGCACGATCGCCCACGGAAACAGAAAAGCGATTTCCAGATCGAAAATGATGAACAGGATGGCCACCAGGTAGTAGCGAACATCGAACTTCATCCGGGAATCCTCGAAGGCCTCGAACCCGCACTCATAGGGCGAGAGCTTTTCGCTGTCGGGCCGGTGGGGTCCCAGAAAGGAACCAAGACCGATGACCACTCCGGCCATCACGAACGCGACGATCAGGAAGATCAGAACGGGAAGGTAATTGGACAGCATCAGGGTCGCACCTTCGACATGGCAAGCCGAGGGAATGCTTTCACGAACAACGAGCTCGGCGTGGATGAAAACCGGGATTTTTCAGCGCGCTTGCGGGTAAGTCAGGACGTCCGTCGAGGACACTTCAGAGACAGGAGTCAGGGCGGTATCAGGCTTATTTTCGTTGGAACGCCACATGGACTTTGGAACCTCAGGAGTGGTGGTCGCCGTTTCCTTCCCTGAAACGCAACAACTTAGTACCAATAACAGCATGGAAGTTTTATCGGCGTTCCGGTCATTATCCCGGAATGCCTGATTTTGGTGCCGATGGCCGGACTCGAACCGGCACGGCTCGCGCCACTAACCCCTCAAGCTAGCGTGTCTACCAGTTCCACCACATCGGCACGGTTAATACAGTCAATCACGCAACACGCCTATCTTTGCGGCAACTGCGGCACATCGGACGGACCCCCATCGCTCTTGGGCGGCTCGACGGCTTGCTCGACTTGCACTCGCTCGACCACGCTGCGCGGCGCCGAGGTTTGCGTCGCGAAATAGGCCAGCGTCAGGCTGGTGAGAAAGAACGCCGTAGCCAACACGGCGGTCGTGCGGCTTAGAAACGACGCGGAACCACGCGATCCAAACATAGTCGCCGACGAACCGCCGCCGAACGCGGCGCCCGCGTCGGCGCCCTTGCCCTGTTGCACCAGAACTAGCCCAATCAGGGCGACAGCGATGACCACGTGGGCCACAAGAATCAGCGTATGAACCATGGCGACAGTTTAACAGCCCGCCCGGGCAATCGCCAGAAAGTCCTTGGCGTCGAGCGAGGCGCCGCCCACCAGACCCCCATCGATATCCGGCATGGCCAGCAATTCGGGGGCGTTGGAACCCTTGACGCTGCCGCCGTACAGGATGCGAACCTGGCTCGCCAGCGCCGCATCGTGCGCCGCCAGCTTGGCGCGGATGAAGGCATGCACTTCCTGGGCCTGCTCGGGAGTCGCGGTCCGACCCGTGCCAATCGCCCAAACCGGTTCGTAGGCGATCACCGCATCGGCGAAACTCGCTATCCCTTCCAGATCGAGCACCGCCTTGAGTTGCCGCTCGACCACCGCCTCGGTGATCGCCTGCTCGCGCTCTTCCAGCGTCTCGCCGACGCAGAGAATCGGCTTCAGGCCGCATTTGCGCGCGGCGGCGTACTTGCGCGCGACCACCTCATCGCTTTCCCCGTACAGCGTGCGCCGCTCCGAGTGACCGACGATGACGTAGGTACAGTGAAAATCCTTCAGCATCGGGCCGGCGACTTCGCCGGTATGAGCGCCCGAGGCATGTTCGGAGAGATTCTGCGCGCCCCAGCCGATGGCGGCGCCGGACAACTCCTGCTCGACCAGCCCCAAGTATACGAAGGGCGGGAATACCGCTAATTCGACCGTCGAAACCTCGGCGGCGCCCCTCAGGATCCCCTGGAGCAGTTCGCGGTTACTACTCGCCGAGCCATTCATTTTCCAATTGCCAGCCACAAATTTACGGCGCATTTTGCTTTTCTCCCACAGTAAAAAACCGGTGAAGCTTACGGATTTCGCGCTCGGAAAGCAATTACACCGACAGCGTATCCCGAACCACGGCGGCCAGCTCCCGAGCGTGACGCTCGACGACGCTGGCATCGGCGCCCTCGACCATAACCCGCACCACCGGTTCGGTTCCGGACGGCCTCAACAATACCCGGCCGTGATCGCCCAACTGGCTTTCCACGGCGCGGACCGCCTCCTGAATCGGCGCCCGCTCCAAATCCACCCGCCCGGTGACCGAGACATTGATCAGCGTTTGCGGATATTTGCTCATACCGGCCTTGAGATCGTGCAGATTTTTGCCGGATCGCAGCATGGCCGACAGAACCTGCAGCGCGGAGACGATCCCATCGCCAGTCGAGGTCCGGTCCAGACAGATGATATGCCCGGAGCTTTCGCCGCCGAGCAGCAGATTCTCGGCCAGCAACCGCTCCATCACATAGCGGTCGCCGACCTTGGCGCGGCGCAGTTCGAGCCCCAACGCCCGCAGCGCCATCTCCAGACCGAGATTGGTCATCAGGGTGCCGACCACGGCATTGAATCGGCCACCGGCGCGCAATCGGTCGCGGGCGATGATGAACAACAGTTCGTCGCCATCCAGAATCTCGCCCCGATGATCGACCATGATGACCCGATCACCATCGCCATCGAGCGCGACGCCGAGATCGGCATTCTGCTGTTTGACCATCTCGCACAGGACCGCGGGATGAGTCGATCCGCAGTCCTGGTTGATATTCAGGCCATCGGGCGAGACGCCGAGGGGAATCACGGTCGCGCCCATTTCGTTGAACACGCTGGGCGCCACGTAATAGGTGGCGCCATGCGCGCAATCCACCACGATTTTCATCCCCGCCAGACTGGTGCTGGCAGGGATGGTGCTCTTGCAGAATTCGATATAGCGGCCGGCGGCATCGACGACGCGCTCGGCCTTGCCCAATGCGTTGGGCTCGGTGGTCACCATTGGCTGCTCGAGCAACGCCTCAATGCGTTCCTCGGCTGCATCGGGCAGCTTTTGGCCATCGCGGGAGAAAAATTTGATGCCGTTGTCGTAGTAGGGATTGTGGGAAGCGCTAACCACGATGCCGGCGCAGGCGTGCAGGGTGCGCGTCAGATAGGCGATGCCCGGCGTGGGCATGGGTCCTAGCAGGGCGATGTTGACGCCGGCGGCCGACAGCCCGGCTTCCAGGGCCGACTCAAACATATAGCCGGAAATACGGGTGTCCTTGCCGATCACGACCTTGTTGAACCCCGGCGCCTGCAACACCCGACCGACCGCCCAGCCCAACTTCAACATGAACTCCGCCGTGATCGGGTGCTCGCCGACCCGTCCGCGAATGCCGTCCGTACCAAAATAGCGTTTTCCCATCACCTTAATTCTCCTGAATTCAGCACGGCGGGATTATAGCGGGGATCGAGAAACGGCGCACACCGAAAGACTT
This sequence comes from Candidatus Competibacteraceae bacterium, assembly GCA_036796235.1. Taxonomy (GTDB): domain Bacteria; phylum Pseudomonadota; class Gammaproteobacteria; order Competibacterales; family Competibacteraceae; genus REEE01. The sequence continues at coordinate 9,002 of DAIRDI010000042.1, forward strand.
CCGATCAGGCGGCCGCGCGGACGGCGGCGCAGACGCGCAGAGCCTGAACGGTCTCCCGGACGTCGTGGGCGCGGATGATCGTCGCGCCTTGCCAGGCGGCGATCACTGCGGCGGCCAGGCTGCCGTTCAGGCGCGAGTCAACCGGCGCATCCAGCAAAACGCCGATCATACTCTTGCGTGAGAGTCCAACCAGCACGCCGGCCGCCAAATCGGTGAAGCGCCCCAGATGCCGGAGCAAGGACAGGTTGTGGTCCAGGGTCTTGCCGAAGCCGAAGCCGGGATCGACCAGAATCCGGTCGCGGGGTATGCCGGCGCTTTCGCAAGCGCGCACCCGCTCGGTCAGAAAGGAATGCACCTCGGTCACCACATCGGCGTAGCGGGGTTCCCGTTGCATGGTCGCGGGTTGACCCCGCAGGTGCATCAGGCACACCGGCACGCCGCTGGCGGCGGCGACTTCCAACGCTCCGGGCGCCTGCAGCGCCCGCACGTCGTTGATCAACCCCGCTCCGGCGTATACCGCCTCGCGCATGACTTCGGGGTTGCTGGTGTCGATCGAAATCGGGACCGGCAACTCGCGCGCCAGACGCTCCACCACCGGCAGCACCCGACGTATTTCTTCATCGACCGAAACCGGATCCGCGCCCGGCCGGGTCGATTCGCCGCCGACATCGACGAGCGCCGCGCCTTCCGCGACCAGAGCCTCAGCGCGGCGCAAGGCATCGGCCAGCCGCAGGTAATGCCCTCCATCGGAAAAGGAATCGGGAGTGACATTGAGCACCCCCATCACGGCGGGATGGCTCAGGTCGAGCACCCTGCCGGCGCAGTCCAGCCGCATGACCCAGAATGGCTCAATGGCTCAATGGCCCAATGGCTCAATGCTGCTGGGCTGGCCCCCCGATGGGGCCTTCGGCGGAATCCGGGTCCTTGCCCAGATCCACGCCGACCTTGGCTTTCGAACCCGAAACTGGAGGCTCCCGATTAGAATCCGCCTCGTCCGGTTCGCGCGGTGGTCGACCGGCCATGATGTCATCGATCTGTTCGGCGTCGATCGTCTCGAACTTGATCAGCGCCTCGGCCATGGCATGCAGTTTGTCGAGGTTATCCCGCAGTAAATGTTCGGAGCGCTGGTAGTTACGGTCGATGATGCTGCGAATCTCCTTATCGATGGTGTGAGCGGTCTCGTCCGAAACGTTTTTGTGTCGGGTGACCGACCGCCCCAGGAAAACCTCGCCATCGTCCTCGGTATAGGTCAAAGGCCCCAGTCGGTCGGAAAGCCCCCATTTCGTGACCATGTTGCGGGCGATGTCCGTGGCCCGTTCGATGTCGTTCTGGGCGCCGGTGGTGACATAGTCCGGACCGAAGATGATGGCTTCGGCGATCCGACCGCCGAACAGGCTGGAAATCTGGCTCTCCAGGCGCTGCTTGCTGAAGCTGTAGCGGTCGCCTTCCGGCAGGAACATGGTCACGCCCAGCGCCCGCCCGCGCGGGATGATGCTGACCTTGTACACCGGATCGTGCGCCGGAACCAGCCGACCGATGATGGCATGACCGGCTTCGTGATAGGCGGTGAGCTTCTTTTCGTCCTCGCTCATCACCATGGACTTGCGCTCGGCCCCCATCATGATTTTGTCCTTGGCCTTCTCGAAGTCGTCCATGTCCACATCGCGCTTGTTGCCGCGCGCGGCGAACAGGGCGGCCTCGTTGACCAGGTTGGCCAGATCGGCCCCGGAGAAACCCGGCGTACCGCGGGCGATCACCGACGGCTTGACGTTGTCAGACAGCGGCACCTTGCGCATGTGGACCTTGAGAATCTGCTCGCGGCCGCGCACGTCGGGCAGCGGCACCACGACTTGCCGATCGAAGCGGCCGGGCCGCAGCAGGGCCGGGTCCAGCACGTCCGGGCGGTTGGTCGCGGCGATGACGATGATGCCCTCGTTGCCCTCGAAGCCGTCCATCTCGACCAGCAACTGGTTCAGGGTCTGCTCGCGCTCGTCGTGGCCGCCGCCCAACCCCGCGCCGCGATGTCGGCCCACGGCGTCTATTTCATCAATGAAGATAATGCAAGGCGCGTGTTTCTTGGCCTGCTCGAACATGTCGCGCACCCGCGAAGCGCCGACGCCCACGAACATCTCGACGAAATCGGAGCCGGAGATCGAGAAGAACGGGACCTTGGCCTCGCCGGCGATCGCCTTGGCCAGCAGGGTCTTACCGGTGCCGGGCGAGCCGACCATCAGCACCCCGCGCGGAATCTTGCCGCCGAGTTTCTGGAACTTGCCGGGATCGCGCAGGAATTCCACCAGTTCCTCCACCTCCGACTTGGCCTCGTCCACGCCGGCCACATCGGCGAAAGTGATCTTGATCTGATCCTCGCTCATCATCCGCGCCCGTGACTTACCGAACGACATCGCGCCCCGGCCAGCGCCGCCGCCCTGCATCTGCCGCAGGAAAAACACCCAGATGCCGATCAGCAACAACATCGGGAACCAGGAGATGAAGATCTGCATCAGCAGACCCTGCTTCTCCGGCGGTTGACCTTCGATATCCACGCCGTGGGTGAGCAGCTCGCCGATCATGGCGCTGTTATCGGTTTCCGGACTGTAAGTGGTAAAGCGTTCGCCGCCGCTGGTTCGGCCCTGGATGGCGCGGCCGTCGATCGTGACTTGCGCGACCCGCCCCTGCTTGGCTTCTTGCAGGAACTGTGAGTAGGACATCTGGGCGGACGGCGTCACCTTCGGTCCAAAGCTGTTGAACACGGACATCAGCACGACCGCGATGACCACCCACAGGAGGATATTTTTAACCATATCGTTCAAGGCATGCACCTCAACGCTGCAAACGGGAGTATCGAAAAAGTCAGGAAAACCTGGATGGCTCCGCGCCTAAAATACCACAGGTTCCGAACGCGGTTTTTTAGACTGCTTCACCCGCGATAGTTCCTGGCCAGCAGGTACTGCTCGGCGCTGCGGGCGCGCGAGGCTCGGGGCTTGCGCGGCGCCACCGCGGCGAACGCGGCGCGCAGATCTTGCAAGAACGCATCGAAACCTTCGCCCTGAAACGCCTTAACCAGAAAATCGCCGCCGGGCCGCAGGCAACGTCTGGCGAAATCCAATGCCAATTCAGATAGATACAGCCCGCGCGGCTGATCCACCGCCTTAATGCCACTGGTGTTGGGCGCCATGTCCGACAGCAGCAGATCCACGGGACGATCCGCCAGCGCGGCCAACAACTGGTCCAGCACTGCGGTCTCGCGAAAATCGCCCTGAATGAATTCCACGCCGGCCAGCGGTTCCATCGGCAGCAAGTCCAGGGCAATAACGCGCCCGTCCCGACCTGCTAATCGCGTCGCCAGTTGCGACCAGCCGCCCGGAGCCGCGCCCAAGTCCACCACGGTTCCACCGGGTTTGAGCAACCGGTCCTTCTCATGGATCTCCAGCAGCTTGTACACCGCGCGGGATCGGTAGCCTTCCGCCTGGGCGCGGCGAACATATTCATCGGTGAAGTGTTCCCGCAGCCAGCGGGCGCTACTTTTAGTGCGGGCCATCGTTCGCGTCCGGTTGTCGACCCTGGGCCAGTCGGGCGACCACCCGCCGGGCGCGGATGATGATCCAGAGCATCCCCAGCAGCCCATAACTCGACAGCAGCAGCAGTTGCAACCACAGGCCGTCCACGACTCGACCCTGTAGCAACAGCAGCAACACCCCCACCACCAGGATGATCGCCAGATCCAGCTTCACCTCGTTCAGGGGACTGGCGGCTACCCCGAATCCCCGTCCGCCGGTTACACTGCGGTTCTCTTTCGCCATAACTGGTCTTCCCTCTTGGCCGATCTTACCCCACCCCAAAAGCGTCATCTCAAGGCCCTCTCCCACCATCGTAAGCCAATTGTCATCATCGGCGAAAGTGGCGTGACGCCGGCGAGCCTGCAAGAAATCGCGCGCGCGCTCGCCCATCACGAACTGATCAAGGTCCGGGTCAACGCCGTGGATCGCGAAGCGCGCGAAATCCGAATCGCGGCGATTTGCGCGGCGACCGACGCGGCGCTCGTGCAGAGAATCGGCCACGTCGCCACGCTGTTCCGCCGCAATCCCGAAGCGCCGCGCATCGATTTGCCCTGAAATTCCAAGGGCGCACGGCCGTGCGACTCTATCTCGCAACCAGCGGGCGCGGGAACCCGGAAGCCCTCGCGCGGGTCGTTAAAGCGGCGCGTCAAATGAACTAAACCGCCAGATTTTTTATTAAAATCAAGGTTTTTTCGCCGCAATGAAGACCGCGACCCAGCGAATATCCGCTTTTCCGTACAAGGCGCTACCGCGCGTACTGCTGTTCGCCGGACTGTGGTGGTTGCTGACCGCCGGCGATCCAGCGTCCTGGATCGTGGGCGCGCCGGTGGTGCTGACGGCGCTGGTGGTTAGCTTGTGGCTGCAACCCGCGCCGATCCTGCCTTTTCATCCGGTCGGCGTGGCCAGATTCCTGAGTTTTTTTCTGTGGCGGTCGCTGCTGGGTGGAGTCCGGGTCGCGATCCTGGCCCTGAATCCGCGGAGCAAACCGCATCCCGCCATACTGACTTTTTCGCTGCGCCTGTCCGAGGAATCGGCGCGGATTCTGCTGGCCAATACGCTCAGCCTGCTGCCCGGCACGGTCAGCAGCGCCCTGAGCGACGAGGTCATCCGCCTGCACGTGCTGGACGCCCGAGAGCCTCTGGCGGAGGAACGAGAGCTGCGCGAACTGGAAACCCGGATCGCGCATCTGCTAAAAATTCCTCTGGGCTGATAATCCCTCTGGAACGCGAACGCGAAACCCATGGAAACCTTCGACACGATTCTGGCCATCTTTCTCCTCGTCAACCTGCTGGTGGCGCTGGCGCGGGTGATGCGTGGTCCCTCCGGCGCCGACCAGATGCTGGCCGCCCTGCTGTTCGGCACCGTCGGGGTCGCGGTCCTGCTGTTGCTGGCTCAGGTTCAGGACATTCCAGCCCTGAACGATGTGGCGCTAGTATTTTCCCTGCTGGCGGCCATTACCGGCGTGGCGTTCGTGCGACGCGCCTGGCGCGACCCACGTTCCGGAAACCCAGGAGATCCTGATGACGCTGCTTGACTGGATCAGCGCCGTGCTGCTGGCCGTTGGCGCCGTCTTTTTCCTGGCCGGCACGGTGGGGCTGCTGCGGTTTCCCGATGTCTACACCCGGCTGCACGCGCTTACCAAGATCGATAACCTGGGCTTGGGATTCACGGTGCTGGGGCTCCTGGTTCGAGTCGAATCGACCGCCGAAGCCCTCAAGCTGGTTCTGATCTGGGGGCTGGCGCTGGCGGCGGGCGCCACCTTGGCCTATCTGATCGCCAGCGGCGCTCTGGAACGGAAGCTGGCGACCGACCGCTTGCCGGGAGCCGAACCATGACCGAACTGCTGTTCGACGCATTGCTGGCCATCGCACTGGTCTGGACGGCGCTACGGGCCTTGCTGGTCCCGGAACTGTTCCGATCGGTGATGCTGTTTATCGCATTCGGCCTGCTGCTGGCTCTGGCCTGGGCGCGGCTCGACGCCCCCGACCTCGCGCTGGCCGAAGCGGCCATCGGCGCCGGACTGACCGGGGCGCTGCTGCTGGACGCCGTGGGCCACCTGCGTCGGGTCGAGGATGCGCGCCGGGATCGGGGAGATCGGCAAGCTGGGGAAGATCGAGGAGAGCGATCATGAAGCCGGGGTTGCTGATCAGACGCGCCGGGCGCGTTTTGGCGCTCGGGCTCAGCCTGGGTCTGGCCCTGTTGCTGGGTTGGGCGATGTTCGACCTGCCGCCGTCGGCGGTGCGACTGCCGGAGCAGGTCGCGGAGCGACTGGCCGAGACCGGCGTCAGTCATCCGGTGACGGCGGTGTTGCTCGACTTCCGTAGTTACGACACCTTGCTGGAGGTGGGAGTCTTGCTGCTGGCCGTCATCGGCGTGTTGGCGACGCGCGCCGATGTGCGGGACGCAGCCGAACCCGCGCCGGAGCCGGTCCTGCTAGCCTTGGCGCGAGTCACCGTCCCGCTGATGGTGGTGGTGGCCGGCTATTTGCTTTGGGCGGGCGCGCACCGACCGGGCGGCGCGTTCCAGGCCGGGGCGGTGCTGGCGGCGGCCGGCGTCCTGCTCCGCCTGGCGGGCCGCTTGCCCGCCTGGGCGACCCCCGGCTTCACGATGCGCATGGGTCTGGCGGTCGGACTCCTGATCTTCCTGATCGTGGCGGCGGGCGTCATGGTTGGCGGCGTTACCCTGCTGGACTATCCGCGAGAACTGGCCGGCGGGCTGATTCTGCTCATCGAAGCCGGCCTTGCGGTTTCCATTGGCCTGACCTTGGCCGGACTGTTTCTCAGCGCCCCGGCGCCGGGCGCGCATCGGGAAGACCGGTCGTGAACGGCGCTCTGCTCTATGCCCTGACCGGCGGCGTCCTGTTCGCCATGGGCTTGGCGGGGATGATCCTGCAAA
>DAIRDI010000043.1:0-15316 GCA_036796235.1 Candidatus Competibacteraceae bacterium
AGTTGTCGAACCAGGAGTCGATGATCAGCGCCTTGAGCGGTCCGTCCGGCTGGCCTTTCGGCGCGGGAATCTGCGCGACGATGGCCTCCAGCAATTCATCCACGCCCAAGCCGGTCTTGGCGCTGACGTGCAGGGCATGACTGGCGTCGAGTCCGATGATATCGCCGATCTCGCGCGCCACCCGCGCCGGGTCGGCTACCGGCAGGTCGATCTTGTTCAGCACCGGCATCACTTCGAGACCCTGCTCGATGGCGGTATAGCAGTTGGCGACGCTCTGCGCCTCGACGCCTTGCGCGGCGTCCACGACCAGCAACGCGCCTTCGCAAGCGGCCAGCGAGCGGGAGACCTCGTAGGAGAAATCCACATGCCCCGGGGTATCGATCATGTTGAACTGGTAAATTCGCCCGTCGCGGGCCGGATAGCGCAGCGACACGCTCTGGGCTTTAATGGTGATGCCGCGCTCCCGCTCCAGATCCATCGAATCGAGCACCTGCTCGGCCATTTCCCGCTCGCTCAGTCCGCCGCAAATTTGAATGAATCGGTCGGCGAGCGTGGATTTGCCGTGATCGATGTGCGCGATGATTGAGAAATTGCGAATATGATCCATGAATTCCATGACGACTGGGTCGCCGGTCAGACTGACTCCGCCACCGGATTTCCGCGGCGAACATGGGAAAGCGCCCGCAACGACTGGCGAAGCGGGCGCTGGCGATCCTGTTTTCAGGCGCGGGGATTATAGCGTCATTCAAGACGAGGCAAGCAGGTTTCCGGACTCCACGGCATCGGCCCGGCGCAAAACCACCGGTTGAAACCGGGCGTCGCGCCGGAGCCGCCGGGACAAGACGCGCACCGCCAGGAATCCCAGTCCCAGCCCCACGACGCCCAGCGCCACCACCGGTTCCTCGCCGGCGCCGGCGAATATGGCCTGTCCCAGCAAGGCGCCCGCCAGCAGCAGGGCCAACGGCAACAGATAGACCAACAACGCGCCCCGCAGCAACGCCCCTTCCGCCAGTCCGACCATCACTTCATCGCCGGGCCGCAACCCCGGTTCCGCGATGGCCCGCACCCGGGTACGCTGGCCGGGCCAGAGTTTCGCCAGCGTCGCCGCGCCGCAGCCTCCGCTGGCCTGACACCCGCCGCAGGACGATCGGCGCTGGGTTTCCAGCCAGACATACCCTTCTTCAACCGCTACGACCAGCGCGCGTTCTTCAATCACGGGATTCAGCCTCGGGGTCGTGGTGGATTGAAGTCGCGATGTGTTGTACGGTCGCGGCCGGCACCTCGCCGACCACCAGAACCTGGTGATCCTCCACCACGGTCCCGAAGGCGCTCATCGAACCGAGCTGGGATCCGCCTTGCAGCAGTGGCGGCGCGCCATCCAACCGCTCCAGAAATACCGAAATGGTCGCCAGACCATCGGCGAACACCAGATGTTCGGTGGGACGGTGCCCCGGGCTTTTCGTGAAGCGATTGTGCAACACTTTGGCAAAACCTTTGGGTAACTGAACGATACGCCAAGCGGACCGGGTCACGGGTTCGCCGGTGGGAGGGCGCATGTCCCGCTGGCTCGGCTCTGGCAAAACCTCGGACCGTAATTCCTGGGACTCGGAAAGGGGCTTATCGAGATCGGAGCTCGGCTTGATTCGCAGGTCGGTAAACATCAACTGCTCGATTGGATAGCCATCGCCATCCAATAACGCCGAGCGCAGCATGATGCCGTGGCGTTGGTCCAACCAGATTCGATAACCGTACCGCCAGGCATCTCGCGGTTTGATGGCGATCACCCGCGCCGCCAATCCGGCAACGCGGTCCTCGCCTAACAGCTCGAACTCGTAGTGGCTTTCCAGCCGGCTGAGATCGCGGGGAATGGACAGGGGAAACGGCGAACGTTGGAAGTCGGCGCCCGCGAAGGTTTCGCTGTGATCTGGCGCCAGGCGGGTCACGCTGTTGCCGGTCACCACGACTTCCCGGAGCGGACCATTCAGGGAAATGAGGAGTTGGCGCTCGCCGTCGGGACCACAACCGTGAACGATCCGCATGGCTTCCATATGCGGTCCCTGGATGTAGATGAAGGTCCCTTCATAATTCAGGGTTTGGGTGGCCTGAATCATCCGTTCCAGCCAGCGCTTTGCATCCTCGGCCGCCGGTTGCGTCCAACCGGCGGCGGACAGGCACCCGACGACCAGCGTCAGGGCGATGCAATACAATCGCTTCCGCTTCATTCGGAATTTCAGCGGTTGCCCTGGTGGCCGACCATGCGCACGTAAGGCAACATGCCATGTACGCTGTTCATGGACGCATAGCCGTTGTGATTGGCCAGGTAGGCGCTCAACCGGGCTTCGACCGGTTGGCTGGCATCGTCGGTCTGGGGGTTCAGCGCAACAAGCCGCGCCGTCGCCGGCAGGGGAGTCGCGATGGAAGCGGCGGGAGCGGCCGCGATCTGGGGCTCCGGCGGGAAGGCGGTGTCGGTCTGGGTCAGCTTGAGTCCGAACAGGGCGACGAGCGCCACCGAGGCGGCCAAACCAAAGCCAGTGACCGGTTTGTACCAAGCCGGCAGCGGCTTGGCCGCCGATCGTGGCAGGGGTTCGGCTTCGACCGCCTGGCGGATGCACGCGGCGAAATCCCGGTCGAGCGCATCCGGCAAGTGGCTCTGCATGACATTACTGATCAGGTGGTAGCGTTCCCAACGGGCCCGCAATTCGTGGTCCCGGCTCAGTCGGCGCAGGGCCAAGTCCATCTCTGGACCCTCCAACTCGTCGTCGACCATCGCCGAAAGCTGGCTCGCCGCGATCGGAGTTTCATTCGCGACGTGCGCCGAAAGTTGTTCAGCCGTCTTATCAGCCATGACTCTATCCCGAAACTAGCTCAGTAGTGGACGCAACTTGGCGTCGATCGATTCCCGCGCCCGGAAAATCCGGGAACGCACCGTACCGATCGGACACCCCATGGTTTGGGCAATTTCTTCATAACTCATTCCTTCGAGTTCCCGGAGGGTGATCGCCGTGCGCAAATCCTCCGGTAAATCTTCAATCGCCTTGAACACCGTGGCTTCGATTTCATCCTTGAGCAACAGTCGCTCGGGCGTCTCATACTCTTTCAGCATGGACTGCCCCTCGTATTGTTCGGCTTCCTGGGCGTCGATATCGGAACCCGGCGGACGCCGACCCTGGGCGACCAGATAATTCTTGGCCGTGTTGATGGCGATGCGATACAGCCAGGTATAGAACGCGCTATCCCCGCGAAAGCCCGGCAAGGCCCGATAGGCCTTAAGAAACGCTTCCTGGGAAACATCCAGAGCCTCACTGGGATCATGCACGTAGCGGGAAATCAGCTTGATGATCTTGTACTGATACTTGCGCACCAGCAGATCAAACGCGCTTTTGTCGCCTTTTTGCACCCTGAGGACCAGATCGCGGTCCAGATGAACCTCGCCCATCCGGGCAAACCCCTTTTGACTGAATGGCAATCTCCATGCGACCATCACGGTAGACCAACGCCCGTTTCGTTAGTTCGCATCGCTGCCAGGATGTGGTTTATAGTGTGGGAAGGTGTGGTGGGAGGAAATCGCGGCGCTGGCCGAGAGACCCCCGCGACAGCGTTTTCTTCGTTGCAACGATACCTTATTCCCAGAGTCGCTCACAAGCCATGGCCCACTCCGCCCATCGTACCGACGTCCTGATCATCGGCTGCGGCGCCGCTGGCCTCAGCCTGGCGCTGCGGCTGGCCGAGACCACCCGCGTCGTCGCGCTCGCCAAGGGTCCGTTGCACGAGGGCAGTACGTATTACGCCCAAGGGGGCATCTCGGCGGTCCTGGACGCCGGGGATTCCATCGAGTCGCACGTCCAGGATACGCTGATTGCCGGAGCGGGTCTGTGCCACCCCGACGCGGTTCGCTTCACGGTCGAGCATGGTCGGGAAATCATCGAGTGGCTCAGCGCCCAAGGCGTCCCTTTCACGCTGGAACCCAATGCCGAAGGCAACGTCGATTATCACCTGCATCGCGAGGGGGGGCACAGCCACCGCCGCATCGCCCACGCCGCCGACGCCACCGGCCGCGCCATCCAGACGACGCTGGAGGAGCGCGCCCGCCAGCATCCCCACATCACCCTGCACGACCACTACAGCGCGGTGGACCTGATCACCAGCCGCAAGCTGGGGTTGGGCGACAATCGCTGTCTGGGGGCCTACGTCCTGAATCGCGAGACCGGCCAGGTCGAGGTCATCGCCGCCCGGTTCGTGGTGCTGGCCACCGGCGGCGCCAGCCGGGTCTATCTGTATTCCAGCAATCCGGACGGCTCCACCGGCGACGGCATCGCCATGGCCTGGCGGGCGGGCTGCCGGGTGGCCAACATGGAATTCATGCAATTCCATCCGACCTGTCTTTATCACCCCAAAGCCAAGTCGTTCCTGATCTCCGAGGCGGTGCGCGGCGAGGGCGGCGTACTGCTGTTGCCGGACGGCGGAAGGTTCATGCAAGACTTCGACCCCCGGCTGGAACTGGCGCCCCGCGATGTCGTCGCCCGCGCCATCGACCACGAGATGAAACGGTTGGGCGCCGATTGCGTCTACCTCGACATCAGCCATCAGCCGGCGGATTTCATTCGCGGGCATTTTCCCAACATCCACGCCAAGTGCCAGGAATACGGGTTCGACATGACCCGGGAACCGCTGCCGGTAGTGCCGGCGGCCCATTACACCTGCGGCGGCGTCATGACCGATCTGGCCGGCCACACCGATTTGGCGGGACTTTACGCGATCGGCGAAGTCGCCTTCACCGGCCTGCACGGCGCCAATCGCATGGCCAGCAACTCGCTGCTGGAATGCCTGGTCTTCGCCGCCGCCGCCAGCGCCGACCTCCGTGGCCGCCTGCGCCAGGTTCCGGAACCACCCCCGCTGCCGCCGTGGGACGAGAGCCGAGTCACCGATTCGGATGAGGAAGTGGTGGTCACCCACAACTGGCAGGAACTGCGCCGGTTCATGTGGGACTACGTGGGGATCGTCCGCACCGACAAACGGCTGCAGCGGGCCAAGCATCGGGTGGATCTGTTGTTGCGGGAGATCGCCGAATATTACGGCCATTTCCGGGTCAGCGCGGATCTGATCGAGCTGCGCAACCTCGCGCTCGCCGCTGATCTGATCATCCGCTCGGCGTTGGAGCGCAAGGAGAGCCGCGGACTCCATTACACGTTGGATTACCCGACGGCCAATGAGTCGGCTCCGCCGCGCGACACCATCCTGGTTCCAACCCACTTCGCTGGGAAGGAATGGAGTCCGCGGTGGTCGAGCTTCACGGATTGAATGCCACCAGTGTTACCCGGGATGATCGGAGACCTCAGCATCCCGCGAGGTCCGCAGCCAGACCCGCACCCGCCGCAAGGCATCGGGATCGGCGGCGTCGGGCAGCAGCGTCACCGACCGTCGACCGCCGGATTTCAGGCGAAAATTCAGGATGACCGCGAGCGGATGCGCGTAGCCGCCCGTTAATCGGCCCCAATATTCAGCACCATCGCCGGTTTCCAGTCGCCAGCGCCCGTCCAGCAATTCGATGCGGGCTATAAAACCACGGCTGCGGCGAGCGCCGTGATGATAACCGAACCCAATCAACGACAGCGCGATACCGGCGATGAACGCCGCCTGAACCCACCACGGCAGGCTGGCGACGACGACGGCGGCTCCGGCCAATCCATGAACGAGGAGGCCGCCGGACAACAGGAGTCGCGAGGGCCGCGGCTCAAGGGTTAAGGAGGGAGCGCATGACACCGATAACCCGAACTTCCGCCGCGTCCACCGAGGTTTCCCGACCGAGCATGTAACCCATCAACTGCGGGTCCTGGAGCTCCAGCAACCGGGCGAATGCTTCCTGATCCTCCGCCGACGCATCGCGGTAGTACCGTTCCAAATAGCCCAACGCCAGCAGGTCCAATTCCTTCATCCCGCGCCGGCACCGCCAATGCAACTTGTTGTACTGTTCATCCACCGTCTGCTTCTCCTCATGAGCCTGCCATGACTGTTCCTCCCGCCGCTGGCGTCCCGGCCAGCGGCGGGAGGTCAACTACCGGGTCAGCGCCGCTCCACCATCAGCTTCTTGATCTCCGCGATGGCCTTGGCGGGATTCAGGCCCTTCGGACAGGTTTTGGTGCAGTTCATGATGGTATGGCAACGATACAGCCGGAACGGGTCTTCCAGATTGTCCAGGCGCTCGCCGGTGAACTCGTCGCGGCTGTCCACGATCCAGCGGTAGGCCTGCAACAGAATGGCGGGGCCCAAGTAGCGGTCGCCGTTCCACCAGTAGCTCGGGCAACTGGTCGAACAGCAGGCGCAGAGGATGCACTCGTACAAACCGTCGATCTTGGCGCGGTCCTCCTTGGATTGCAGCCGCTCGCGCTCCGGCGGCGGGGTGATCGTCTGCAACCAGGGTTTGACCGAGGCATACTGCGCGTAGAAGTGGGTCATATCCGGCACCAGATCCTTGACCACCGGCATGTGCGGCAACGGGTAGACCTTGACATCGCCCTTGATGTCGCCGATCGCCATGGTGCAGGCCAGGGTGTTCACGCCGTCGATGTTCATCGCGCAGGACCCGCACACGCCTTCCCGGCAGGACCGGCGCAAGGTCAAGGTCGGATCGATTTCGTTCTTGATCTTGAGCAGGGCATCCAGCACCATCGGGGCGCAGGTGTCCAGGTCGACCTCGTAGGTGTCCATGCGCGGGTTCTCGCCGCTGTCCGGATCCCAGCGGTAGATATGGAAGCGCTTGACGTTCTTGGCGCCCGAGCCGGCATAGTAGGTCTTGCCCTTGCCGATGGTCGAGTTGGCCGGAAGCTTGAATTGAGCCATGGGTGTCGCCCTCTCAGTAAACGCGCTTCTTGGGTGGGATGTAATCCACCTCGTTGGTCAGGGTATAGGTGTGGACCGGCCGGTAGTCTATGGTGACTTCACCCTTGGGTCCCAACGTGGCCAGGGTGTGTTTCATCCACTGGCCGTCATCGCGGTCCGGGTAGTCCTCGCGGGCGTGGGCGCCACGGCTCTCGGTGCGGTTGATCGCCGACTTGATCGACACCATCGCGCACCCCAGCAGATTTTCCAATTCGAGCGTCTCGACCAGATCGGAGTTCCAGATCAGGCTGCGGTCGCTGACCTTGACCTGCTCGAAACCGGCGTAGACGTCCTCCAGCAGCTGGATGCCCGCGGCCATGGACTCGCCGGTGCGGAACACCGCGGCATGGTTCTGCATGGTCCGCTGCATCCGCAGCCGCAAACTGGCGGTCATTTGCTCGCCGTCGGCGTGGCGCAGCCGGTCGAAATGGGCGATGCGCTCGTCCACCTGGCGCTCGGGCAGCGCCGGATGTGGCGTTCCGGGCTTGATCAGGTCCGCGCAGCGGTTGGCGGCGGCCCGGCCGAACACGACGATATCGAGCAGCGAGTTGGAACCCAGACGGTTGGCGCCATGCACCGACACGCAGGCCGCTTCGCCGATGGCCATCAGGCCGGGGATCACGTGATCGGGATTGCCGTCCTTAAGCAGGACCACTTCGCCGTAGAAGTTGGTGGGGATGCCGCCCATGTTGTAGTGCACGGTCGGCAGCACCGGCACCGGTTCCCTGGTCACGTCCACCCCGGAGAAGATCCGGGCGGTCTCGGCGATGCCCGGCAGCCGTTCGTGAATCACCTCGGGACCGAGATGTTCGAGATGCAGGAAGATGTGATCCTTGTGCTCGCCGACCCCGCGGCCCTCGCGGATCTCCACGGTCATCGACCGGCTGACCACATCGCGGGATGCCAGGTCCTTGGCGTTAGGGGCGTACCGCTCCATGAATCGCTCGCCGCTGGAGTTGGTCAGATAACCACCTTCGCCGCGGCAGCCCTCGGTCAGCAAACAGCCGGCGCCGTAGATACCGGTCGGGTGAAACTGGGTGAATTCCATGTCCTGCAACGGCAATCCGGCGCGCAGCACCATGCCGTTGCCGTCGCCGGTGCAGGTGTGGGCGGAGGTCGCCGAGAAGTAGGAGCGCCCGTAACCGCCGGTGGCCAGCACGGTGGTGTGCCCGCGGAAGACGTGCAGCGTCCCGTCGGCCAAATCCCAGGCCAGCACCCCGCGGCAGGCGCCTTCGTCGTCCATGAGCAAATCCAACGCGAAGTACTCGATGAAAAATTCAGCGTCGTTCCGCAGGGCCTGCTGGTACAGCGCGTGCAGGATGGCGTGGCCGGTCCGGTCGGCGGCGGCGCAGGTGCGCTGGGCGGTGCCCTCGCCGTAGTTAGTGGTCATGCCGCCGAAGGGCCGCTGGTAGATCTTGCCTTCCTCGGTGCGCGAGAAGGGGACGCCGTAGTGTTCCAACTCGATGACCGCCGGCGCCGCCTCGCGGCACATGTACTCGATGGCATCTTGATCGCCGAGCCAGTCGGCGCCCTTGATGGTGTCGTAAAAATGCCACTGCCACTGATCTTCACCCATGTTGCCGAGGGCCGCCGACATGCCACCCTGCGCCGCCACGGTGTGGCTGCGGGTGGGAAACACCTTGGTCAGGCAGGCCGTCTTCAGGCCCTTCTGCGCCATGCCGAAGGTGGCGCGCAGCCCGGCGCCACCGGCGCCAACGACGATCACGTCGTAAGTGTGTTGAACGGTTTTATAGGTATTCGTGGACATGAAAAACTCAGCCTCCGGTGGTGGGCATCAGGCCAGCGCGATCTTGAGGATGGCGACAATGGCGATGGCGCCCAGCAGGAACAGCAGGAACTGCGTGACCAGCAACGCGGCGATCTTGGCCGATTCCGGATGCACGTAATCTTCGATGATGACCTGCACGCCCAGTTTGGCGTGATAGAACATCGCGGCCAGCAGGGCGATCATGAGGCCAGCGTTGACCGGATGGCCCAGCCAGGACTGGAAGGTTGCATGATCGACGCGGGAGTAGGCCAGCATGGAAATGGCGAACCACAGCACCAGCGGGACCAGGGCGACCGAGGTGACGCGCTGCATCCACCAGTGGTGGGTGCCGTCTTTGGCGGCGCCCAGACCGCGGGCGCGGGCGAGCGGGGTGCGAATACTCATGAATAGTCTCCTCAGGGCGCGGCGATCAGCCAACATAGCAGGGTCAGGACGATGGAGGACCACACCACGGTCCAGCCGGATTTGGTGGCCTGCTCGATCTCAAGGCCATGACCGGCGTCCCAGACCAGATGGCGGATGCCGTTGGCCAGGTGATAGAACAGCGCCCAGGTAAACAGGAACAATATCAGTTGCCCCAGCATCGAACCCAGCACGGATTGCGCCCGGGCATAGGCTTCGGGACCGAGCGCGGCGGCGGCCAGCCAGTACACCAGTACGAGCGTGCCGACCGCCAGCGCGGCGCCGGTGATGCGGTGGGTGATGGACAGGACCGAGGTGATTTGTGGTCGATAATACGGACCGATCATGAACGGCGACAAGGGCCGCTTGTGGGCTGACATGCGTCTCTCCTCGTTAACTCAGGGGCGAAGGAAGGGATCTGATTCTTGGGCGATGCAAGGCGGAGTCAAACGCGAATCGGGTTTCCAGGGACGAGACGTACAGACGGCGGGACCGACTCACGATCCTTTCGCTGGAAACGGGCCGGTTAGAAGTCGATGCAGCGCCCGGCTTTTTCCCAATCGCCGTAGCGGGTGGGTTCAAGGCCTTTGGGACCACCGAATTCCGTGGGTTTTTGGGGCGCTTCGGCGGATGGAGACGGGTCGGAGGCCATAGAGTCCAAAGGCGGCTGCGCGGGCAGCGCCGGCTGCAGGTCGTTCTTATTCATGACAGCTCAACAACTCACTCAGGTGTATTGAGGGATGGCGGTGGTCGACCCTCCTGGTCCCCTCCGCCGACGGAACCACCGGGATTCTCAGGCATCGCACCCTGGCGGCAATGGGGTTATTTTTGACCATATTTTGCCGGGTTATTATGCCAGCCACGCCCTCTGAACGCAATGAATCCACGCGGCAAGAACGGTCGGAGCTTGTGGGTGGACTTCTTTTAACCAATCGAAAGATAACGGGATTTAATCAGATGAACGCAGAGTGGAGCACTTTTCTCGAACAGGCTGGCGCCGTGCGGGTGGCGGACCGGGTGTCACACTTCAGCCATCCCGGTTCCGAGGCGTGCGCGGCGTTGGTCGGCGACGTCCGTTGCGACTTGTCCCATCTGGGCCTGATTGCCGCGCGCGGACCCGAGACCGAACTGTTCCTGCAGGGCCAACTGACTTGCGACGTCCGACAGGTTACCCCGGACCATAGCCTGCTCGGCGCGTTTTGTAGCCCCAAGGGCCGGGTGCTGGCCAGTTTCCGCCTGTTCCGGCAGGGAGACGCTTATCTACTGGAACTGCCCCAGGCGCTGGTGGAACCGACGTTGAGCCGCTTGCGCAAGTACGTGCTACGGGCCAAAACCACGTTGGAGGATGCCGGCGCCACGCTGGCGCGGATGGGGGTCGCGGGACCGCATGCGCCAGCGGCGCTCGAAAAAATGCTGGGCGTGGCGCCGGAGCGGGCGAACGACGTCGTTGCGGGAACCCTGACGGTCATCCGCCTGCCCGGACTCAAACCACGCTTTGAACTACACGGTGCGACAGCGGATATTCAGCAAGTGTGGGGGGCGCTCGGGTCCGAATTCACGCCGGTCGGCACGGAACCCTGGCGATTGCTGGAGATCCTCGCCGGCATCCCGACGGTTTACCCCGAGACCGTGGACGCCTTCGTGCCACAGATGCTCAACTTGCAGCTGTTGGAGGGAATCGGCATGCAAAAAGGCTGCTATACCGGTCAGGAAGTGGTGGCGCGCACGCATTACCTGGGTAAACTGAAGCGGCGGATGTATCTTGCCCGGGCGGACAGTCCGAACCCGCCCCATCCCGGAGATGCGCTGTTCTCCCCGCAGGCCGACGCCAGTCAGAGCGTCGGCCGGCTGGCTGATACCAGCCCGCATCCGGACGGCGGGTATGCCGTGCTCGCCGTGGCGTCGATCGACTGCGCGGAGCAGGGGACGTTGCAGTTGGGCGACGCCAATGGGCCGGTGCTACGGCTGGAACCGTTGCCGTATGGTTTCGAGGTCGGGGGTTAATCGCCCGTCGGCGTCCAGCCGCCAAGGTCCTTCCAGCGGTTGACGATCCGGCAGAACAGCTCCGCCGTGCGCTCGGCGTCGTAAATCGCTGAATGCGCCTCGCGCTCATCCCAATCCAGCCCCGCCGCGCGCAAGGCCCGAGACAACACGGTCTGGCCGTAGGCCAGTCCGGCCAGCGACACCGTGTCGAAACTGCTGAACGGATGAAAGGGATTGCGTTTGATCTGGGCGCGGGCCGCCGCCGCGTTCAGAAATGCCAGATCGAAGAACGCGTTGTGGCCGACCAACACCGCGCGCGTGCAACCGGTTTCGCGCACTTCCCGACGTATTTCTCGAAAGATGGCGCTCAACGCCTCGCTTTCCGGGACGGCAAAGCGGAACGGATGATCGGGATCGATGCCGTTCACCGCCATGGAAGCCGGGTCCAGCCGCGCACCCGGGAACGGCTGCACGTGATGGGCCAGCGTACCGGCGGGATGCAGATAGCCTCGCCAGTCCATGCGCACGATCACGGCGGCGATTTCCAGCAGAGCGTCGGTCTGGGCGTTGATGCCGCCGGTCTCGACATCCACGATCACCGGCAAAAATCCCCGGAATCGGCGGGCGATAAGCGGGTTGGGAGCGGGTTCGTTCATGCATGCAGCATAACGGATAGCCCGCTGGAACACATCCGCTCGTTCATCCCGACTTTGTGGTGCTCCACCCGTTATCAGCCCTGCCGCACCCGCCGGAGGGGCCGATCCCATCGGTCGATCAACCCCTGTTCGATCAGCCACGCCCGCGCGTCCTCGGCATCTCGTTCGAACCAGGCTTGGGCCGATCCCAGGCGAAAACTATAACCCCAAGCGTCCATGTCGGCGCACATCCGCGCCCGCCCGACGTCCGGCAATTCATCAGCCAGCAGGATTTGCAGATAGCAGACGCCATTCTCTTCAATACACTCGCCACCGGCATCGGCATGTAATCGCGCCCGACGTTCGGCATCCATGCAGATGTAGTGACAAGCTTCATGCAGGATGGAATGCACCGGCGTATCGCCGCGCGCGAACAGGCGATCACCGATTAGCCCCGCCTCGGTTTCGCCCCAGTAACTGCCGGGAATGACCGCATCTGGCGGCGCACAAATCATGTTCAACCCGTAACGGGCCAACAAGTCATCCAACGGCTCGCGGCCCACTTCGGCACAGATCAGAACGGCAGCACTCGCCGGCGTGATCATGACTGACCCCAATCATCAACCTCACGGCCAGCGCCCAGCGTTACCCGGTCCTGGGATAGCCGCCAACTCTCTGGAAAAACAATTATTTTTCGTTTAATTGGTCCATGATTCGTCAATAGACGGGAATAATTAGCGGAATGCATATGTCGATTCATAGAGGTATTAAATAACTAAATAGAATATAAAGCAGAGATGAAAATGCAGAATTTTCCGAGTAGACTTGCGTTCCTAACCACCGCCGCCGTTTCGGCGCACGGAATCCTGCTCGCTGCCATTATCTTTGATTAAGGATAAGCCATCCCATGAGTCGAACCTATTTGTTCACCTCCGAATCCGTCTCCGAAGGACACCCGGACAAAATCGCCGACCAACTCTCCGATGCCGTGCTGGACGCCATCATCGCCGAGGACCCCAAGGCCCGTGTGGCCTGTGAAACCCTGATCAAGACGGGTGTGGTGGTGCTGGCCGGCGAGATCACCACCTCGGCATGGGTGGATTTCGACCAGATCGTGCGCGACACCATTATCGGCATCGGTTACGACAGCTCCAAGGTCGGCTTCGATGGCGCCACGTGCGCGGTGCTGTCCTGCATCGGCAAACAGTCGACCGACATCGCGCAGGGCGTGGATCGCCAGAATCCTGAAGAACAGGGGGCCGGCGATCAGGGGTTGATGTTCGGGTACGCCACCCGGGAAACCGACGTGTTGATGCCCGCGCCCATCACCTACGCCCACCGGCTGGTCCAGCGGCAGGCGGAGATGCGCAAAAGCGGCGTACTGCCCTGGCTGCGGCCCGACGCCAAGAGTCAGGTCACCTTTCGCTACGAAAACAACCAGGTCATGGGGGTCGAGGCCGTGGTGCTGTCGACCCAACACGATCCCGACATCAGCTACAAGTTGCTGCACGAAGCCGTGATGGAAAACATCATCTTGCCGGTGTTGCCCGCGGAATGGCTGGATCGGCATACCCAATACCATATCAACCCGACCGGCAGTTTTGTCATCGGCGGCCCGGTGGGCGACTGCGGCCTGACCGGACGCAAGATCATCGTGGATACTTACGGTGGCTCCGCCCATCACGGCGGTGGCGCGTTCTCCGGCAAGGATCCCTCCAAGGTGGATCGTTCCGCCGCCTACATGGGGCGTTACGTCGCCAAGAACATCGTGGCCGCCGGTCTGGCGGACAAATGCGAGATTCAGGTGTCTTATGCGATTGGCGTGGCCGAACCGACGTCGATTAGCATCAATACCTTTGGCACCGGCAAGATCGATGAAGATCGACTCGTGGATATCGTGCGCGGCCACTTCGACCTGCGGCCGTATAGCCTGGTCAAGAGGCTGGATCTGATCCGGCCGATTTACCTCAAGACCGCCGCCTACGGTCATTTCGGGCGCGAGGAGCCTGATTTTACCTGGGAACGCACCGATCAGGCCGAAGCCTTGCGGGACGCGGCGGGGTTGTAAGCGCGCGCCGGCCCCACCCTTTTTTCGCCTCCATGCCGAGGGGCGCTGCAACGGTTCCGACCGTCAGGCTCGGCATGACATGGCCTTCAATAAGCCAACGGCGCCCGTTCACAACTGTATGGAGTCCGTTATGAACGCCGTCGTACGCGAAAAAACCTTCACTGATTATCACGTTGCCGATCTTTCCCTGGCCGGTTGGGGCCGCAAGGAAATCGCCATCGCCGAAACCGAAATGCCCGGTCTGATGGCGGTGCGCCAGGAGTATCTGGCGCAACAGCCGCTCGAGGGCGCCCGGATCACCGGGTCGCTGCACATGACCATCCAGACCGCCGTGCTGATCGAGACGCTGGCGGCGCTGGGTGCGGAGGTCCGCTGGGCGTCCTGCAACATCTTCTCCACCCAGGATCACGCCGCCGCCGCCATCGCCGCCGACGGCATCCCGGTGTTCGCCTATAAAGGTGAGTCGCTGGAAGAATACTGGGACTTCACCCACCGCATTCTCCAATGGCCGAACGGCGGCGCGCCCAACATGATCCTGGATGATGGCGGCGACGCGACGCTGTTGGTCACACTCGGCACCCGCGCCGAACAGGACCGCACGCTGCTCGATCACCCGACCTGCGAGGAAGAGCAGGTGCTGTTCGCCGCCATCCGCCAGCGGCTGGAACGCCAGCCCGACTTCTACTCCAAGATTCAGGCCAGCCTCCAGGGCGTGACCGAGGAGACCACCACCGGCGTCCATCGCCTGTACGTCATGGAAAAGGAAGGTCGGTTGCCTTTCCCGGCCATCAACGTCAACGACTCAGTCACCAAGTCCAAGTTCGACAATCTCTACGGCTGCCGCGAGTCGCTGGTGGACGGCATCAAGCGCGCCACCGATGTGATGATCGCCGGCAAGATCGCGGTGGTGCTGGGCTACGGCGACGTCGGCAAAGGCTGCGCCCAATCGTTGCGCGGCTTGGGCGCGACGGTGTGGGTCACCGAAATCGACCCGATCTGCGCCTTGCAGGCGGCGATGGAAGGCTATCGAGTCGTCACCATGGACGACGTCGCCGACCAAGCCGATATTTTCGTGACCGCCACCGGCAACGTCGGCGTCATCACCCACGATCACATGACGCGAATGAAGAATCAGGCCATCGTGTGCAATATCGGCCACTTCGATTCCGAAATCGATATCGCCGGCATGAAGAAATACCGCTGGGAAAACATCAAGCCGCAGGTCGATCACATCATCTTCCCCGACGGTAAGCGCATCATTCTGCTAGCGGAGGGCCGGCTGGTCAATCTGGGCTGCGGCACAGGCCATCCCAGCTTCGTGATGTCCAATTCCTTCACTAATCAGGTGCTGGCGCAGATCGAACTGTTCACCCGTGGCGCGCAGTACGAGAACAAGGTCTACGTGCTACCCAAGCATCTGGATGAGAAGGTCGCCCGGCTGCACCTTGGCCGGATCGGCGCGCGACTGACCACGCTGACCTCGGAACAGTCCGCGTATATCGGCGTTGCCGCGGATGGGCCGTTCAAGCCGGAGAGTTATCGCTACTAACCCTTTGAGACTGG
>DAIRDI010000044.1:0-14885 GCA_036796235.1 Candidatus Competibacteraceae bacterium
GAGAATTATCCGTTCTGCACCATCGATCCGAACGTCGGGGTGGTGCCGGTGCCCGATCCGCGCCTGGACGCGCTCGCCGCCATCGTCAAGCCGAAACAGATCATTCCAGCCACGGTGGAGTTCGTGGACATCGCCGGGCTGGTGGCCGGCGCGTCGCAAGGCGAGGGTTTGGGCAATCAGTTTTTGGCGCATATCCGTGAGACCGACGCTATCGCCCATGTGGTGCGCTGCTTCGAGAACGACGACGTGATTCACGTCTCCGGCCGGGTGAATCCGTGTTCCGACATCGAGACCATCCATACCGAGCTGGCGCTGGCCGACCTGGCGACGGTGGAAAAGGCCGTGCAGCGCGCCGAGAAGGCGGCCAAGGCCGGGGGCAAGGAGGCGCTGGCGCGCAAGGCGGTGCTGGAGCGGGCGCGGGCGCACCTGGATACCGGCGCGCCGTTGCGGACGCTGACGTTGAGCGCCGAAGAGCGCGAAGGCTTGCGGGAACTGTTTCTGCTGACCGGCAAACCGGCGCTGTACATCGCCAACGTCGCCGAGGACGGGTTTACCGACAATCCGTTGCTGGATGCGGTGTTGGAGATCGCGCGCCAGGAGGGCGCGGAGGTCGTGCCGGTATGCGCGGCCATTGAGGCGGAACTGGCGCAACTGGACGCCGCCGACCGGGCCGAATTTCTGGCCGACTACGGATTGGCCGAACCGGGGCTGAACCGGGTGATCCACGCCGCCTACCAGCAGTTGGGGCTGGAGACCTACTTCACCGCTGGCCCCAAGGAGGTGCGGGCTTGGACGGTGCGGGCCGGCTCCACCGCGCCCCAGGCGGCGGGGGTGATTCACAGCGATTTCGAGCGGGGGTTCATTCGCGCCGAGGTGATTTCTTACGCGGACTACCTCGCCTGCGGCGGCGAGGCCGGCGCCCGGGAAGCCGGCAAGTGGCGGTTGGAGGGTAAGGATTACATCGTCCGAGAGGGCGACGTCATGCATTTCCGCTTCAATGTGTGAGGTGGATAGCAATTCTCGTTTTAACTGATTTTCATCAATTCTTGGGGGCTACGAAACAGGAATCCCCCCACGGCTTGTGGTTGATGGCGCCAAAATGAGAATTGCTGATGAGACGGAAATCGGGCTTGACGCTCGGTTTTCGTCGCCGCATAATCCCAAATCCTTTGCAACACCCCTCCCCCACGGCTACGTAGCTCAGGTGGTTAGAGCACGGCACTCATAATGCCGGTGTCGGTGGTTCGAGTCCACCCGTAGCCACCATTCAATCAAGCGGTTGCCGCCAGTGTCCGCGCTCCGGCCCAAATCGGATCGAGCGCTTGATTACCCACGGGACACGGTGGATGAGGTCGAATTCAAACGCAACACTTTTCCACCTCCCGCGCCCAATGACTGGCCTTAACCCGCAGCGGCAGCACGACCTCCAGTGGGGTGGCCAATGCCAGCGCGCCCTGGTGGATCGCCGACGGGTCATCCTGTTCGATGGCTTCGACGCAGACGACCGCTGATCAGCGCCGGGCGGGCGAAGTAATAGCCCTGAAACAGGCTGAAACCCAACTGCTGACCGAACTCGAACTGCTGCTGTGTTTCCACCTTTTCAGCCAGCAGCGTCAGCCGGCTGGCGTCCAGACGTCGCACTGCCGCCGCCAGGGTTTTTTCGTCCCCGGCCAGCAGCAGGTCGAACTTGATAATGTCCACGACTTCCAGCAACGGTTCGAAGCGGGCGTCATAGACAAAATCGTCCAGCGCCAGGGTAAAGCCGCGTGCTCGCAGCACGCGGCAACGCGCGATGATCTCCGGTGTCGGCTCGATGGTTTCCAATAGTTCGAGCACGATCTGCTGTGGAGGCAGTAATTCCAACGTGTCGTCCAGCAACAGAGCCGCGTTGACATTGATGAAACCTCGCTGATCGCCGAGCACTTGGTCAAGACCAAATTGTGACAGCGCGTTGAGGATAACCTGCGCGCTGGCCAGGAAATCATTGGTGATGCGCGCGAAACCCTCGGCGGCGTTACGGAACAGCAGCTCGTAGGCGACCAATTGTTGATTGCGATCCAGAATCGGCTGCTGGGCCAGGAAAATCTGGGATGAAGCCTCATTCATACCGGCATCTTTCGCGATGGGAGTAACAGGTTTCGAAGCATAGCGAATAAGCCGACCCGCGGCGAATCCGGCCCGATCACCAGGCCGGGATGAGGGGAAACGGCATGGTCAGCAAGGTCAGGGGCAAAACGGCGCGCGGCATGTTGGCGGACTCGTGGAACGAATAACTTGAACTATTGTACAATTATAGTCTAAATTTAAGCAGAAATTTTGCTAATCCAAGAAAGTATTATACTTATTGTATAATTAATTATGACAATCAGCTACGATGCACTGCATCTGCCGAACCAGGGATGTCTCACAGGATGAAGGCGAACGACGGTAATGCGTTGCCCGATATGGGCTTGGTGCCCATTCGCACGGTCTCCAGCCTGACAGGCGTCAACTCGGTCACGCTACGCGCTTGGGAGCGTCGCTACGACCTCATCAAGCCGATCCGCACCCCCAAAGGTCACCGGCTGTACACCATGGCCGACGTGGAGTTGATCCATCAGGTAGTCTCACTGCTGGATCGCGGCATGTCCATCGGGCAGGTAAGACAGGTGCTGGACGCCGACAAGGCGCGGCCCGAACCGGCGGCGGGCGCGGACTTCGATCCCTGGCTGAACTACCGGGGCCGACTGTTGCGCGCCATCGCCGCTTTCGATGACGGAGATCTCAGCGAAATCTATACCGAAGTGCTCTCGTTGTATCCGGTGGATATCGTCACCAATCGGCTCATCGTGCCGCTGCTGCGGGAACTGGGCGAACGCTGGTTGCAGGGTCTGGGCAGCATTGCCGAGGAGCATTTTTTCAGCGTGTTTCTGCGTAACAAACTGGGCGCCCGTTTCCACCATCTCAACCACGACCGGGAAGGCCCCAAATTGTTGGCGGCCTGTTTGCCGGGCGAACAGCATGAAGTGGGGCTGCTATTGTTCGCGCTGGCGGCGCTGGATTGGGATTATCGGGTGGTATTGCTCGGCCCTAACACGCCGCTGCGGGAATTGCCGCCGGTGGTCGCCCGAGCCGCAGCCCAAGCCGTCGTCCTGGCGGGTTCGTTGGAAGTCGTGGCCTCGGTGGTTGAAGAGGAACTGCCTTTGTTGTGTCGAACGGTCGCCGTGCCGGTTTTCATCGGCGGCCGGATCACCGAGCGCTATCGCGACGCCATCGCCGCCGCCGGCGCACTCCCGTTGGAGCCCGATCTGAATCTGGCGTTGCGCGGGATCTACTCGACACTGGCCCGCCGCTGATGCCGGTCCGCCACAACTCCTGAACCTCCTCGACCTCGTCCTCCTCTTCGCCACCCTGAAATACGTCGTTCCAGGCCACGTACAGCAACACCCCCCAATAGACTGGCAAGGGTAGCGCCAATATTTGGGCGGGAATGGAAAACAGAGTGAAGAAGGGCAGCGCCAGCAGCGCCAGTCCGGTCAAACCCAACACCGGAAACAGCCAGGGGTTGAGTTGCATGGCCAGTACGCTGCGTCGCCAGCACACCGACAGCGGCAACTCGCGAAACAGTTGTAGTGGGATGACGAACATGGCTAGCAACACCTGCAAGACCAGTACTATGCTACCCAGCACGCTGAGCTGAGTTCCCATCAGAGTGCCGGCGACGCCGAACGCGAACGCCGGTGAGGGCGGTGAGGGACCGGCGACCCCGTCGAGATTGCCGGGCAGCATCTGAGCCTGCACCCAATAGACCACCAGATAGCCTTGCAGCAACAGCACGAACAGAAACAGGCTGGCCTTGGCGAGGGCCCTGATGGCGGTCCAATTGAACAACTGTCGGGCCGTCGGCGCGCGCTTGCGATTGGCGGCGCGACCCAGAGCACAGGCTAGCGCCACCGTCAGGCTCAGCGGCAGCCCGTAGCACAGTACCGTGGCGATCAGCGCGGCCCACCCTCCGGTCAGCGGCAGCCACCACTCCCAGACCGGCAACGCCAGCAGCGCCGCGCTACCTCCGGGGGCGAACAAGGCCACCGCCACGAACAGCCACGGTCGCCGCCACATCAATTGCCAGGACTGTATCAGCCAATCCCGGCCATCGCGCGGGCCCAGCGCCCGCGGTCCGAAACCACGCATATCCACCATCCTGTCGGCAAGCCAGCGGTTAGTTTAACAGGGAGGGCGGTCGTACCCCCGCGGAATAGCGTTCCCAAACGGTCGAGCGCAACCTTGGCTCAGGCCCAACAGCCGAACATGATTGGACCGGATGCGGTCGTTTTTCATGAGTCCTGCTAATATAAGCTAAAAGCCGTCGCTGCATCCCCTTACCCCGTCAAGGGTAGCGCGCGACAAGTGACCGGGTGCGGCGAGTCGCTGAGGGCATTTCACGGTCACATCCCCCAGCCGCTCTCTCGCCAACCAGCGAGGATAGCGAATGGCGACGGCCCATCTTAACGATTTTTCTGGGGTTGACATGTCCTCATCCATTCCGTCCAGCGATGGCACCGAAATCATTGTCGCCGCCTCCCAGTCTCGGCTGCGAGTGCAGTTCGACGTGATCGAACTGCGCGTGGTCACGGGGCCAGACGCCGGACTGGAGGTCAGCCTGGGCCTGCCGACCGTGCGCATCGGCACCGCGCCCGACAACGACGTCGTACTAAGCGACCGGGCCGTATCGCGCCGGCACGCTGAAATCCGCATGGCGCCGAACGGGTTGCTGCTGCGCGACCTGAATTCCACCAACGGCACCTTTATCAATGAGGTGCGCATCACCGAGGCCTATGTCCCCGTGGCGGCGGAATGCAAGCTGGGTTATTCGCGACTGCTGATCCGCCAGCATGTCGAGGAACGCAGGGTGGCGGTCTCGCGTCACGACCGCTTGGGCGAGCTTGTGGGCGGCAGCGAACGGATGCGGGAGCTGTATGGCCTGATTCGGGCGGTGGCGCCTACTCCGACCACCGTACACCTGCATGGCGAATCGGGTTCTGGAAAGGAATTGGTGGCGCGCACCCTGCACGCCTTTTCCGGCCGGCCCGGCCCATTAGTGGTGTTCGACGCCTCGGTGGCTGACCCGGAGATGGTGCGCAACGACCTGTTCGGGCACATCAAGGGTGCGTTCACCGGCGCCACCGGCGCGCGAGAGGGTGCGTTCCGTCACGCGCACACCGGCACGTTGTTCATCGACGAAATCGGCGAGCTGCCGCTGGACCTGCAACCGCGCTTGCTGCGGGTGCTGGAAACCCGCGAGGTGTCGCCGATCGGCTCCGACAGATCGACCCATGTGGACGTGCGGGTCATTACCGCCACTCATCGCGACCTGGAAGCGATGGTCAAGGCCGGGAGTTTTCGCGCCGACCTGTTCTACCGCCTGTCGGTGGTGCCGATCGAATTGCCGGCGCTGCGGGAGATTCGCGAGGATATCCCACTGATAGCGCACCACCTGTGCGAACAATTGCAGTTGAAGTGTCGGATTTCAGCGGCAGCCATGGCGATGCTGCAAGATTATGCCTGGCCGGGCAACGTGCGGGAGTTGCGCAACGTGCTAGAGCGGGCCGCGCTCCTCTGCGGCGAACGCGAAGTCGGGCCGGAGCATCTGCGGTTACCCAGGGAAACCGGGTCACCCAGACAATCGGAACCAGTTTCGACGCCGCCGCCCGCCCCGCCGCAACCGCCCGGTCCTGCCGCCCCGCCGCCCAGCGCGGCTGATGCCCGCATCCATCTCAAAGGCATGGAACGCCAAATGATTCTGGATGCCCTGGAACGGAATCAGCATAACAAAGCCGCCGTCGCCCGGGACCTGGGCATTCCGCTCTCAACTCTGAAACGCCGTCTGAAGGAATATCGGATCGGCGAGGAGGAGTGAGATGGCGGATCGCGTCGCCAGGTTGGCCATCACTCCTGACAGGTCAGTATTAGATCCGCCGCTTTCTCGCCGATGACCATGGTTGGAGCGTTGGTATTGCCGCCGATCAAGGTTGGCATGATTGACGCGTCCGCCACCCGCAAGCCGTGCAAACCCCGCACCCGCAGTCGGTCGTCCACGACGGCCAAGGGATCGCGGCCCATTTTGCAGGTGCCGACCGGGTGATAGATGGTCTCGGCCCGACGTCGGATGAATTCCCGCAACTCGTCATCGCTTTGCACCGCCGCGCCCGGAAACAGTTCCTCGCCGCGGTAGCCGTCGAACGCCGGCGCCGCCAGAATTTTGCGACAGGTTTTCACCCCGGCCAGCAAGGTTTCGAGATCGTCCGGATGGCTGAGATAGTTCGGCTGGAGCAGCGGCGGATCGCGTGGATCGGCGCTCCGCAGCGCCAGATGGCCGCAGCTCTTGGGCTGCAGGTCGCAGACGTGCAAGGAATAGCCGTAACCATGCCAGATGCGTCGGCCGTGATCGTCGAGAATGGTCGAGGTCAGGTGGTATTGCAGGTTGGGCAGGGGCAGGGTGGGATCGGATTTGACGAAGCCGCCGGCCTCGGCCAGATTGCTGGTGAGAAAGCCCCGGCCATGGCGACGGTATTCCAGGATGCTCTGGAGCAATCGAGGGAGGAACGACAGGGTGAAGCCGTAGGAGGCCCGCCGTCGGTCGCGATGCGCGACGATCACATCCAGATGATCTTGCATGTTCTGGCCGACGCCGGGCAATTCATGGACCAGTGGGAGGTCGTGTCGCTCTAATTCGGAGCGCGGCCCCACTCCCGACAGCAGTAACAATTGTGGCAAGTTGATCGTTCCACCGGACAGCACCACCTCCCGCCGCGTCTGAAGTTCCACGGTTCGACCGTCGCGGTCGAGATAGGCGACGCCGACCGCTCGCCGACCCTCGAACAACACCCGACAGACTCCTAGCGTCGCGCGGGAGACGGGGCGTCGCCTGCTGGCGGGACTCCTGCGGACACGACCCGGATGCAAAAGGGCAGGGGGTGTTCGTGCGACCCCTTACCATCAAAATCCCTCTGGATGGGTCAAGGCCCAGACCTGCGGCATGAACTTGTTGATCTGGAGCGGGAGATAGGAGAGAAATCGTCGCTCGATGTTTCACGTGAAACCAATCCGCCGGATGTTTCACGTGAAACCTTTCTAATTTCGTCGGCGCATGTTTCCCGTGAAACCTACAGGACTTCGCTCAACGCCGCGAACGCCTCCAGACTCAGCATTTCCGGACGGGCGCTGGGATCGACGCCGGCCGCTGCGATTTGCGCGACATCCAGAACGCCCTGCAGCGAGTTTCGCAAGGTTTTGCGCCGTTGCGCGAACGCTCGCCGCACGATCTCGGCGAAGCGGTCCTCGTCCGGAATCGCGACGGCGAATGTTTCACGTGGAACCAAGCGCACGACCGCCGACCACACTTTCGGCGGCGGCCGAAACGCTTCGGGACCCACCGCGAACAGCGGCTCGACCCAACACCGGTATTGCAACATCACCGACAGCCGGCCATAGTCCTTCGTGCCGGGTCCGGCCGCCATTCGTTCCACCACCTCTTTTTGCAACATGAAATGCAGGTCGCGCAGATGCTCGGCCTGGGCGAGCAGATGGAACAGCAGGGGCGTGGAAATGTTGTAGGGCAGGTTGCCCGCGACCCGCAATGGCGGCCCATCGCCCCGCAGCGCGGCGAAATCGAAGGTCAGCGCATCGGCGTGGTGAATCCGCAAAATCCCGCTGCCCGCGCAACGCCCTCGCAAGGGTTCCAGCAGATCTCGATCCAGTTCCACCACATCCAGTTCGCCGGCCGCCGCCAGCAGCGGCACGGTCAGTGCCCCCAAGCCCGGACCAATTTCCACCAGCCGCTCGCCGGGCCGTGGATGAATCGCCGCGACGATCCGGTGCAGAACGCCGGAGTCGTGCAGGAAATGCTGGCCAAAACGCTTGCGGGGTCGGTGTCGGATCGGCGCCTCCGTCATGGCGTCGCGGGCGATCCCACCGGCGGCAGGCGCACCTCGACGTAGGCTTCTTCGCGCAAGCGGCGCAACACCAATTCCCATTCCTCGTCGGCGCGGCGCCGCAGCAACGCCTCGCGGATGCGATCGCGGTCGGCGGTCATCGGCGGCTGTGGCGTCGGCGGGCGTCCGTCATTACCCCCTCGGATCTCAATCAACTTGACGATGTGGAAACCGCTGGGGCTGCGGATCAGTTCGCTGACTTGGCCGGCCTGCAGGTTCGGCGCGACATTGGCGAACAGGGTCGGGATCTGATCGGCGCGTCGCCAACCCAGTTCGCCACCTTCCAGGGCCTGCCGGTCGGCGGACACGCTCACCGCCACTTGCCGGAAATCCGCGCCCTGGCGCAGTTGCGCCAACACCTCCTCGGCCTGACGCCGCGCCGCTTCGACCTGCTGTGGCGAAGCGCTTTCCGGGACGGCAATCAGGATTTGGGCGAGACGATACTCGCGGTCGGCCCCCGCGCCGCCCGCGCCGCCGAAGCCAGGCTGGCTGGCCAGTTGCGCTTGCAGGCTGTCCACATCCTGTTCGGAGATCTGAACCTGACTATCCACCAGTCGTTGCCGTAAACGCACCGCCAGCAATTCCCGGCGCACGTCGTCGCGGAACTGGGCGAAACTGATCCCATCCTTTTCGACGGTCTGCCGCAACTGGCTCAGGCTCATGTTGTTGTTCTGGGCGAGGGTATCGATGGCGGCATTCAATGTGGCGTCATCAATGGCGATGCCGCCGCGTTCGGCGGCGCGCGCTTGCAACTGAGCCAGAATGAGTTGCTCCAGCACCTGGCGTTCCAATGCCGCGCGGGGTGGGATCGGCACTTGGCGCTGGCGCAACTGCCGTTCGATCCGCACGATGGCGGCATCCAGTTCCCGCCGGGTGATCACATCGCTGTCGACCACCGCCACGATGACGTCCAGAGTCTGGCCCGCGCCCTCGGGTCCGGGGCCGAACCGCAATTCGGCCTGGCCAGGAACGGACAAGGTAAATAACAACAGGAATAGCATCAGAGGAGAAAGCAGCTTGTTCATGCGTGTCATTGGCAGTGGGAGCTAGTTACGAAGCGTCTGGTAGCCGAGGATGGAACTTTGGAGCAGGCTGTCCAGACCGCCGCCCAGCCGGGACAGACCTTTTAGTTCCAGTTCCAGGTAAAAAGCATTTTGTGAATCGACATCCGTCGGACTGTCGCGATACTGGCGCGTGACGGCTCGTAACGCCCAGCAGCAATCCTCGTACTCAAAGCCGGCCAGGGTTTCCAGATTGCGATCCAGGTTCAAGGCCCGGTTCCAGCGGGCCATGATCCGCCACTGCGCGCTCAGCGGCCACAGCAACGACACGTCCATGGAGTGAATCTGATCGTTCAGATCCAGGTTGGACTGGTCGCGATCCAGCAGATACGACACGTTGACCAGTTGTCGAGGGTTGGCGAAATAGCGTAGATCGAATCCGGTGCGCAACAGGTCGCTGTTATCCGGTTCCAGTTGCGCGCCCCCTTGCAGCGACCAGCGCGACGACAGATTCACCTGTCCCTGAGCGATCAATCCCGAATTGTCGGTGGTTTCGGGCGGCGCGTCGGGTTCGAGCATCACCTGACGGTTCGCGAAATACTGGATCTGGCCGACGCTGGCGCGCAACCGTTCGCGGCCGCTCGGCCCGTCGATCACCCGGGTGGTCAGCGCGGCAGTCACCTGGTTGGCGTCGCCCAGTCGATCGGCCCCGACGAAGCGGTTACGCCGGAACAGCCAGTCGAAGTCACGGTCCATCAGCGCGCTGTCGAAGAGCGGAAGGTCGTCCTGATTCCGTTCGGGCACGTAGAGGTAGAACAGGCGCGGCTCCAGGGTCTGGATTCCGGACGCCAATCCCAGCCAGTCGGCGCTCATGGGCCGTTCGAAAACCAGACCACCGTCCACGTCGAGCACCGGCGCGGCGCGCGACGGACTGTCGCTGGCTCCCGGCGCGGTATCCTCCAGCCAATAGCCGGTGTAGCGAAACCCGGCCCGTGGTTTGAGATAGGCCCCCGGCTGTTCCAGCGTCCAACCCACGCTCGGCCACAGATCCAATCGGGCGCCGGTCACCACATCCCTTTGGTGGAAGTGGGTCAGTTCACCACGCAACTGATAGCTCAAGCCGCCGACTCCCGAGGGTTGTTCCCCGCCGAAGATCAGTTGCGGCAGGCGTTCGTAGGGCTTTCCGGTGGCAGCGAACAGGGCCGGAGTCAGAATCTGATAGCCCTGCACTCGCGCCAGCGCCTGCCAGCCATCGCCGTAATAGCGGGCGTCCAGACGCCGCTCCAGGTAGTTGTCGGTTAGGAAATCCAGGTTGTTGCTCAAATCCCGGAGATAGTCGTCGTCCGAGACATATTCATAGCGCAGATCGGTATGGAGGTCGGGCAACGGCATGGCGCGATCGCGGATGTTGAACGAGCCGCGCTCGCCGCCGTACCGCCGGTCGTCCGGGATATACTCGACGTCCAATTCCCCCCGATGCCAGGGTTCGAGGTAGCGGTACTCGGCGCCCAACAAAATCCCGCGTGAGGTCATCCAGCGCGGGGTCAAGGTCAGGTCGCGATTCGGCGCGATGTTCCAGTAATAGGGAATGGCCAGGTCGAAACCGGTTTGGCTGTTATAACCTTGGCGCGGGAACAGGAACCCGGATTGCCGCTCCTCGGTGATGGGAAACGACAGGTACGGAAAGTAGAAGAGCGGCCAGTCGCGAAAGGCCAGCACCAAGTGACTGGCCGAACCGCGGCCGGTCTCATGATTCAACTTCATCTCGCGAGCCCGCAGTTGCCAGTCTTCCCGGCCACGCGGGCACGTCGAATAGGTGGCGCCGGTCAGCCAACTGCGCTGTTGGCGCCGGTCCACCCGGACCTCTTCCGCGGAACCTTGGGCGTTGCGGCTCGCCAGATAGTAATCCACGCCTCGGAACCAGCCGGTCTCGGCGTCCAAGTCCACTTCCGCCTCCTGACCGCGCAGGGCCTGCCGGGGGTCGCCATAGACGAATTCGCCCTCAGCCCGGGCGCGATTGGCTGGGCGGTCGAGGGTGACTCGTTCGGCGCGCAGCCGCTGGTCGCCGCGCGCCAGGCTGACGTTGCCTTCCAGCAACGACGCGGTGGGGGAAGATTCGACCTGGTCGGCCTCGGCCTGGAGCGGCTGTTGGGCGACGGGCGGGGCGCCTGGAGCCGTCGGGACGATCTCCAGAGCCAGTTCGTCGGGTTCGCACCACGCCCAAGGGTCGAGCCAGTTGGCGGATTGGGCCTGGACGCCGGTCAGCGGCCATACGACCAGAGCGGCGCCCAGCAAGAACATTCGAGCATTCAACGTCACGGGGCGGGATTTTACGCAGGAATGAAAGTGGCCTAACATCGCATAGATTGCGAGTTGCCGCAATCCGGGAAGGCCGCCTTGACAGCGGCTTCAGGGAAATCATGCTTCCACATTGGCGAGGATGAATGGGGTGACCGACCGCGAACGATTGATGCGGGAATGGCTGGACGTGGTGTTGCCGGCAGCGCCGGCGCGGATGGCGCCGGCCTCCAGCGATGCCAGTTTCCGCCGCTATTTCCGGGTCTGGGGCGACGATGGCCAGACCCGCATCGTCATGGACGCCCCACCGGAGCAGGAGGACTGTCGGCCGTTTGTCGCCATCGCCCAGGCCCTGCGCGATCTGGGGTTGAACGCGCCCGAGGTCCTGGCTGGCGATCTGGACTGGGGATTGTTGCTGCTGACCGATCTCGGCAGCCGGCAGTATTTGGCGGAACTCGACGAACGCAGCGCGTCCGCGCTCTACGGGGATGCGCTGGACGCGCTGGCCCGCCTGCAACTCGGCGGTGATCCCGGCTCCCCGCTGCTGCCGCCCTATGATTCGGCGCTGCTGCATCGGGAGATGGATCTGTTCCGCTCCTGGTTCCTGGGCTGCCTGCTCGGCCTGGAACTACGCGAGGAGGAACACCAGACCCTCGATCACGTTTTCGCTCTGCTGGCCGACAACGCGCTGGAGCAGCCGCGGGTGTGGGTCCACCGCGATTACCACTCGCGCAATCTGATGGTCACCGACCCGGACAACCCCGGCGTACTGGATTTTCAGGACGCAGTGGTGGGGGCGGTGACCTATGACCTGGTTTCGCTGCTGCGCGACTGCTATGTCGCTTGGCCGCGCGCGCGGGTCGAGGGCTGGGCGCTGGACCATCGGGCGCGGTTGCGGGCCGGGGGCATGGGCGGGCTGGACGATGCCGATCAATTTCTGCGCTGGTTCGATCTGATGGGCGTGCAACGCCATCTCAAGGCCATCGGCATCTTCGCCCGCCTCAACCTGCGCGACGGCAAACCCGGCTATCTGCGCGATATTCCCCGCACCCTGGGGTACGTCCTGGAAGCGACGGACCGCTATTCGGAACTGGCCGGCCTGCGCGATCTCCTGTTGACCCGGGGCGTGGATCGCTGGCGACCCGCGTCGTGAAGGCGATGATCCTGGCCGCCGGGCGCGGCGAGCGGATGCGCCCGCTGACCGACCACACCCCAAAGCCTTTGTTGCCGGTGGCCGGCCAGCCGTTGGTCGTCCACCATCTCCAGGCCCTGCGGGCGGCGGGCATCAGCGATCTAGTGATCAACACCGGTCATCTGGGCGAACAATTGCCAGCGGCGCTGGGCGACGGTCGCGACTGGGGCGTCCGCATCACTTGGTCCTCGGAACCGCCGGAAGCGTTGGAAACCGGCGGCGGCATTTTTCAGGCGCTGCCGCTGCTCGACACGGAACCCTTCCTGGTGGTCAACGGCGATATCTGGACCGACTACCCCTTCGCCGGCCTGTCGACCGCAATACACGGTCTGGCGCATCTGGTGTTGGTGAACAATCCCCCCCATCACCCCGCCGGGGATTTCTCCCTGGCGGCGGATGGCCAAGTCGCGGAGACCG
This sequence comes from Candidatus Competibacteraceae bacterium, assembly GCA_036796235.1. Taxonomy (GTDB): domain Bacteria; phylum Pseudomonadota; class Gammaproteobacteria; order Competibacterales; family Competibacteraceae; genus REEE01. The sequence goes on from DAIRDI010000044.1 coordinate 12,879, forward strand.
GCGCGGCGCGGCTGACCTATAGCGGCATCAGCGTCCTACGACCGGAACTGTTCGCCGGCTGCGCGCCGGGCCGGTTTCCCTTGGGACCGCTGCTGCGCCGGGCGATGGCGGCGGGACAGGTGACCGGCGAGTATTATCCCGGCGGCTGGCGGGATATCGGCACCCCGCAACGGTTGGCGGAACTGGATCATGTGTTGCGGGAGTCGAACGAACGATACCGAACCGCGAACCCACCACTCGGAAACTGACCTTCATGGCTACCGCTTACGCCCTGCACCTGCTGTTCGTCGTCATCTGGATCGGCGGCCTGATCTTCCTGCAACTGGCGCTGTGGCCCGCGACGGGCGCGCACCTGCCAGAACCGTCCGTCCGCATCCGGCTGCTGACCGCCGCTCTGGAGCGCTTCCTGTGGCTGGGATGGGCGGCGGCCATCATCCTGCCGGTCACCGGTTTCTGGCTGATCGGTGTCTATGGCGGCATGGCTCGCCTGGGCTGGCATATTCACCTGATGACCGGCGTGGGACTGCTGATGGTCCTGCTCCATCTGGCGCTGTATCTGATGGCGTTTCTACCCTTGCGGCGCGCGGTCGCCGCCGGCGAGTGGGAAAGCGCCGGGCGACGGCTGGGCTGGGTTCGCTGGCTGGCGTGGGTGCTGCTGCTGGCGGGTGTGGTGGTGATTCTGATCACCGGTCTCGGCGCTCGCGGCGGTCTGTAGGAGCGCCACTCCGCGTTATTCTCTGTCCGTCGCCCCGTTCCCGAGGTTGGCCACGGTTCCTTCGATCCACTCTTCCACCTCCTGAATCAGGTCCTGCGGCGAGCGGTCGTCGCTCTCCAGCAAGGGGCCAAACACGACCTGGATGGTGCCAGGCTGCTTGAGAAACCGTCCGCGCGGCCAGAATTCGCCGGAGTTTAGCGCCACCGGGAGAATCGGACAGCCACTGTGCGCCGCCAGCACCGCCCCGCCCAAGCCATACCGCTGGCGGGCGCCAGGCGCGGTTCGAGTCCCTTCGGGAAAGATCAAAACCCACTGCCCTTGGCGCAGATGCGCTATCCCCTTGCGGATCACTTGCCTGACCGCCGCCGCTCCCGATTGGCGGTCGATGGCGATCGGCCGCAACAAGGCCAACCCCCAGCCGAAGAAGGGTACCCAGAGTAGTTCGCGCTTGACCACCCAGGCCACCGGCGGCAGAAACTGATGCAGGAATAGCGTCTCCCAGGTGGACTGGTGTTTGGCCATAACCACCACCGGCCGGTCAGGAAGATGCTCGGTACCGCTGAGTTGGTAGTCGATCCGGCAGGTGACGCGCAGCCACCAGACATTGAATCGAGTCCATTGCTGAGAGAGCCGGTAACGCCAAACAAAAGGCAAGGGAGCGCTCAGCGTCATCACGAGTCCCCAAATCCCGGTTGAGAGCGCCATGCCGAGCGAAAACAGCAGCGAGCGCGCCAGCAGGATCAGGTCGAAGGATTTAGCGGTGGTTTGAAGGGTGGACATGGGAAGGCTTCAGTACTCGTTCGCGAAGCATCGAGCAGGTAGTTGGCCACGGCGGCCAGATCGTCGAACACCAGAACATTGGCGCAGCTTTCCGCCTCCCGGGCCAGGGTCGCGGCGCCTTTGCCGGTCCGCACCAGCAACGGCCAGGCGCTGGCCGCCCGGGCCGCTCGGATATCGCGCACGCTGTCGCCGACCACCGGCACTCCTTGCAGGCCGCGTTTCAGGCGCCGGCCAATTTCCAGCAACATGCCGGGATTCGGCTTGCGGTAGAGGTTGGCTTCATCCACGTCCGGGCAGAAAAACACCGCATCGATGGAACCGCCGGATTCCTGCACCATCCGGAACATCTTGCGATGGATCAGGTTCAGCGTTTCCAGATCGAACAGTCCCCGACCGATCCCGGACTGGTTGGTGGCGATCACCACCCGGTAGCCAGCTTGATGCAAGCGGGCAATCGCTTCCAGACTGCCTGGAATCGGCGCCCATTCATCGGGAGATTTAACGAAGGCATC
>DAIRDI010000045.1:0-9741 GCA_036796235.1 Candidatus Competibacteraceae bacterium
GCCAGCCTTGCCCTCGTCGGTCTGTGGTCCAGCAACTGACGCCGCCGGGCCGGTTACGGGTCGTTTACGTCCTGGATCGGCTGGTGGTCGCCGGCGGTGTGCTGTCGGTGCTCCAACTGGTTAACGAACTGATCCGGCTGGGCGTCGAGGCGCGGGTCGCGGCGCTCTATGAAGATCCGCTGATCCACGACTGGCGGCCGCTGTACACTCGGCCGCTGATTTACCGCAACGTCGCGGAATTATTGGCGGAATGTCCCGACAGCGACGTGATCTTCGCCACGCACTGGAATACCGCGGAATGGGTGCATCGCCTGTGGCGGGACGGCCGAACGCGCGTCGCCGGCTACCTGATTCAGGACTACGAACCCTGGTTTTTTCCGGAGACGGCGGTCGATCAGCGGGAACGGGTTCGCGCCACCTATCGGCTCTTGTCGCACCGGATCGTGATGTCGGACTGGTTGCGCGAGCGATTGGCGAACGATGGCCAGGCTAGCGACAAGATTCCCCTCGGCATGGGTCTGGGCCAGTTTTACCCGCGCCCGATTCCGCGCGGTCCGCGCCCGGTGGTGCTGGCCATGGCCCGGCCCGGCACCCCGCGCCGGGGCTTTCCCGCCACCATCGCCGCGCTGACCCAGGTCCGGCAGGCCCGTCCCGATATCGACATCGTGTTGTTCGGCGACCGGTTCCTCGACCGACAAGCGATTTCCTTCTCGTTTCGCAATGAAGGTCTGGTCGTCCGGCAAGAAAGACTCGCCGAACTGTATTCGGAAGCCGATATTTTTCTGGACGGTTCCGAGTTTCAGGGCTTTGGCCGCTGCGCCCTGGAAGCGATGGCTTGCGGGTCGGCCTGCGTGCTGACCGATCTGGGTGGGGTGCTGGACTACGCCCGGCATGAGGACAACGCGCTGCTGACGCCGCCGGGACAGGCGGAAGCGATGGCCGCCGCGATCCTGCGCCTGCTGGATGAGCCGGAACTGCGCCAGCGATTGGTCGCCGGCGGCCTGAAGACGGTCGCGGCTTACTGCCAGCGCCGCGAGGCGCGCGACACCCTGAATTGGATCGAACGGGTTCTGGCCGCCGAGATCGCGCCATGACGGATCGGATCGCGGTCATCGTCGTCAATTACCGCCGCGCCACCGACACGGTGGAGTGTCTGGACTCGCTGCTGCGGGTCGCCGCGCCGGCGTTCGATATTTTTTTGGTGGACAACGGCTCCGACGCCGCCGATGTCACCCAGTTGCGCGACTATGCCGCCGGCCATCCCGAACGCATCGCCTTTACGGCCTTTCCGGAAAATTATGGCTTCACCGGCGCGCATAACCGGCTGTTCGAGGAATGGGTTCCGAGCGGCCGCTACGAATTCTTCCTGCTGCTGAATAATGATGCCGTGGTCGAACCGGACTTTTTGGAGCGGATGCTGGCCCGGATCGACCGAACGCAGCGCGTGGAAATGGTGGCGGCGCGGGTGATGAAATACGCCGACCGCGCGCAGGTGGATAACCTGGGGATCACTTTTTATAAATGCGGGCTGGCGTCCAACCGCAAGTCACCGGAAGACCCACTGCTCGGTCCCAGCGGCAATTGCGCGCTGTACACCGCCGACCTGTTGCGGGAAGTCCATCGCACCTCCGGCGAGTATTTCGACGCGCAGTTTTTCTGCTACGCCGAGGATACCGACCTGGCTTGGCGGGCGGTGCTGTTGGGCTACCGGGCGGCCTATGCCGAGGATGCCCGGGTCTATCACAAGGGTTCCCTCTCCAGCGGTGGGCCGAACAGCGATTTCGTGCTTTATCACGGCATCCGTAATTCGCTATTCACGCTGGTCAAGAATGTGCCGGTCCGGTTTCTGCTGCGGAACCTGTTCTGGATGTTGGTGCTGCACGTGGCCATCCTGCTGCGTTACACGATCAAGGGCAAGCTGGGGGTCGTGTTTCGGCTGTATCGGGATTTTTTGCGCGGCCTGCCGGCCATGCGGCGCAAGCGCAAGCCGATCCAGCAGCAGCGGCGGATTCCACCGCGCGAGATCGGACGGCGGATCAGCCGGCTATTTTACGAACGGGGCTACGCGCTGGGCGCGTTGCGGGATTTGTATTGAAAAACAGCATGGAATCGCCGGCTATCCAGTTTCATCAAGCGATTCTCCTCTTCGCCCTGCTGCTCCTGACGACGGCGTTGACGGCCTATGCGCGCTGGGTGTTGGGCTATCCGATTTGCGGGGCCGACGAGCAGAACTACCTAAAGATTTTCTCTTGGCTGGACGATGGGGGCGTCTGGCCGATTTCGGGGCCGGGGTACGCCGGCCTGATCCTGGAACTGCGCCGCTGGACTGGCTGGGAGACCGCGACGGTGGTCGCCACAGTCGCAACGCTGAGCAGCGGGGTCATTTTGCCCCTCGGATTCTGGTGGCTGTACCGCGGCAAGCTGGGCGACGCCGGAGCCGCCTGGCGGTGCCTGCCGTGGCTGTTCGCCAGCAGTTATTTCCTCGGCGCCTGGTTGGAGGGTCGGCCGCAGCAGTTGGGAATGCTGCTGACGGCGGCTGGCGCCGGGCTGGCTTATCGGGATTTGCGGGACCGGGGATACTGCGGCTTCGGTTTCTTTCTCCTTTGGGCGCTGTGCTTCGGCTATCACGCCCTGAGCTTTGTGGTGTTGACCGCCCTGGTTTTTGGTTTCTGGGCCTGGCGTTTCATCCGGGGGGATTCCGGATACGGGGCGTTGGGCGCGCTCCTGCTGGGCCTGGCGGGTTGCCTGGCGTTGGGCGCGCTGTGGTGGTATCCGCTGATCTGGCTGGATATTCGCACCAATCACATTCGTGGCGTCTCGGTAGTCGCGTTTTTCGGCGCGCTCGCCGTTGGGGCGCTGGCGGGATTGTTGATGCTGCACGGGCTGCGCCGCCATGCCCTCGGCCCGTGCCTGATCGCCTTCTTACGCCTCGGAATCGCCTCCCGGAGCATTCATGGACTAATGGCGGGCGGCGTCGCGGCGGCGTTGCTCTGGCAGTACGCCTGGCTGGGTCATTTTTATCAGGAAGTAAATCTCCCGAACATCGTCTGGTATCAGGGGGGCAACGTGTTGCTGGCGGCGTTGTTCCTGTTGGGATTATGGCGGTTGGGCCGAGAATCTGTCCCGAAACTGACGTTTTTTGTTGAGTCCTGCGTGATTCTGATGATCTTCGGTGGGGTATTTTTGATGGCGACCCCCTGGTTGCGCGACCAGAATTGGACCCTGCGCGTCATCGGCTATTGGACGTGGTACGCCGCGCCGCTGGCCGCCTGGGGCTGGTTGGGGTTGTCGGAGCGCTGGCGCTGGGGCGTGCTGCTATTGAGCCCAATCCTGTTGGCTGGCGGATTGCACCATGTGTTGTATGCGCCGACCTGGACGTGCCAGAGCGTGGGGTAGTTTTAATTGTCCGAGTAGCTTATAATCATGAAAGTGTATATTTAGTTATTCACTAGTATTTAAATAGTGATTAGCATACGGTTTGAGGAAAACACGATGAACAAACGATTGGCTATTTTATGGCTTTTGTCGGGTATACCCGCTTTCTCTGGAGCGAGCGAGACGCCGCGCATGGCGGAGCCTGATCCGCCTCACGCGGTGGGCCCTGAGCCTCGACTACTCCAAACCGCGCCCCAGCGGTCGATACAAGCAGTCCCTTCCGTGGAATGGAGCTATCACCGCACCGCCGACGGTCGACATCCGGACGGTAACGAGCAAGCGCTGGTCTGGCTGATGAACCGCGCCCGGCGGGATCCGGATGCCGAGGGGAAATGGCTGGCCAGTGAATCAAACCCCGACGTTGCTGGCGGGCGGAGTTATTTCAAGGTCAACACCTCGCTATTGCAAAGCGAATTCGCCGGTTATGCCGCGAAACCGCCCGCTGCCTTCGACGCCCGGCTCTATGAGGCGGCCAAGGCGCATTCCGATGATCTGATCGCACGCAACGCCCAGGATCACAACCAGCAGCTCGAGCGGATCAGCGCGGCGGGTTTTCGCTACAACCGCGCGCGCGGAAACGTCTTTTCCTATGCGGATAACGCGTTGAACGCGCACGCCGCCTTGAATATCGACTGGGGCCCGGGCGACGGCACGGGCATGCAACCCGGTCGCGGCCATCGCCTGGCTATCATGGCGATTGATGGCGATTACACCAACGTCGGAATCGCCGCGGTTCCCGAGGCGAATCCGGCTACCAAGGTTGGCCCTCTGGTGGTCACCGGCAATTACTGCCGGGCCAGCGAGAACGGCGTCGATCACTTCAATGCCTTTTTAGTGGGCACGGTCTGGCAGGATAAAAACAAGAATGGTCGTTACGATCCCGGTGAAGGTTTTGGGAATGTTCTGGTCCAGCCTGGCCAGGGAACCTACTACGCCACGACGGCGGCGGGTGGTGGTTACGCGATCCCGATCACCGCCAGCGGCACCCTGACCGTCAACTTTTCCGGCGGCGGCGTACCCGCCGCCGTCCGGAGCGCGACCGTGAGCGGCAGTAGTGTTTTATTGGATTACCAGATCGACGCTGCGGGGCCCACGCCCACGCCCACGCCGACGCCCACGCCGACGCCCACGCCAACGCCGACGACATCGACGCTGTTGGCCAACATCTCGACGCGGGGCTGGGCTGGGACGGGGGATAACGTGATGATCGGGGGGTTCATCATCAGCGGCGGCCCCAAGAAGGTGTTGATCGCCGCCAAGGGGCCGGCGCTGGCCGATGCCGGGGTGCCTTCGGTGCTGAATGATCCCAACCTCACCCTGTATAATTCCAGCGGTCAAGAGATTATCCGCAACGACGACTGGGGCGCGGCCGCCAACGCGGCGGAGATTCAGGCGCATCAGGCCAGGCCGCGTTACCCTCGGGAGGCGGCGATCTTGACCACTCTCAATCCCGGCGCGTACACCGCCATCGTGCGCGGCGCCGGCTCCACCAGCGGCAACGCCCTCGTGGAGGTGTACAACCTGGAAACCAGTAACAACGCCTCGCGTCTGGTCAACATCTCGACGCGGGGCTGGGCTGGGACGGGGGATAACGTGATGATCGGGGGGTTCATCATCAGCGGCGGCCCCAAGAAGGTGTTGATCGCCGCCAAGGGGCCGGCGCTGGCCGATGCCGGGGTGCCTTCGGTGCTGAATGATCCCAACCTCACCCTGTATAATTCCAGCGGTCAAGAGATTATCCGCAACGACGACTGGGGCGCGGCCGCCAACGCGGCGGAGATTCAGGCGCATCAGGCCAGGCCGCGTTACCCTCGGGAGGCGGCGATCTTGACCACTCTCAATCCCGGCGCGTACACCGCCATCGTGCGCGGCGCCGGCTCCACCACCGGCAACGCCCTCGTGGAGGTGTATGAAGTGCAATAAAGGCTATTATCCAACCCTTTCCCCCTTCGCTCCTCGCCCCGCTTGTGAAAGCGGAGTGAGGTGCGGGAGGTTACGATTTTTTCTGTATCTCCTTCCCTGTCTGCCGCTGTTTTATCTGGCTTGGATCAATCGAAATTTCCAGCTAGATGATGCGTTGATCTATCTCCGGTATGTCAGAAATTTTTTGAATGGCTCAGGGCTGGTCTATAATCCAGGGGAATATTTTAATGGCCTGACCTCTCCGCTTTATTCCTATCTGGCTATCCTGACAGGATTATTGCTCGACAATTTACAATCCGCCAACATCCTGCTTGCGACAATCCTTCATGCTTCAGCATTGATTGTCTTCTCCGAAGTTTTCTTTGCTGAAAGACCGCTGGTGGCGCGATGCCTATTCATTGTTTTAGGGGGGACATTTCCTTATTTTTTCCTGGTCCATGGCATGGAAACCCCTCTTTTCATGCTGATGATAGGGCTATGTCTATATTGCTATCGATTCAAGCATTATTTCTGGCTTGGGATTTTCGCGGGATTACTGATCCTGACCCGAGCCGAGGGGGTTTTCCTGGTAGTGGCTCTGTTGGGTGCTTATCTGGTTAAAAATCATGCCTTGCCTTCTTACCGGTATTTCATCATTCCCTTGGTTCTGATTGCGGGGAACCTGATCTTTAACCAACTGTATTATGGAGCTTATCTGCCCGCGACCGGTAGCGCCAAGATTTGGCAGGGTCAATCAGGGCTATGGGGCGATGGCTGGTTGTTTTTGCAAATCGGTTATCTGTCCGGTTGGGTCTTTGATTCCAATCGCTTTTATCTTTTCACTATTGCAATTCTAACATTGATAGGGTTTGCGAGTAGCATCAAGACACAAGATAATCGGGAAATTCACCTTGTGGCATCAGTTTTCCTGATCGGTTATTCATGTTTCTTCATTATATTGAACATACCTAATTATCACTGGTATTACGCACCCTACTTTATTTTCGCGATAATCTATTCTACCCAAGGGATCTTCTTTATTGCCGATACGCTAGGCGCCATGCTGCATGGCAAGTTACAATGGGCCCATCAATTGCCATCAGTGTTGCTGGCGGTAATCCTGGTCTACTGGGCGAGTGGCATATCGGGTAACGCCCGTGACTCCTTTACGCCCTATAAAAATATTGGAATTTGGCTGTACCAGAACACCCAGGAAAATGCCAAAATCGCGCTGGTCGAAATCGGTACGATAGGCTGGTACTCGGACCGGCCCATCATTGATATCCTGGGCTTGGTCAATCCCCTCAACGCGCGGTTCATCGGAGAGCGAAAATTCGAGGAATGGTTGAATCATTATTCGCCGGATTTTATCCTGAGCCACGATCCGCCCTGGCCGCATGAGGCGGGCGCGGGGAAGGCTCTGGCTTCGGGTAGCTTTGAACCTGATACCCGTTTCGACTTCAAGGGGTACAACTTGCTGAAGCGCGTCAATCCAAATGTTCGGCAGCCGTGACCAACCAGCTCCCATACTTGAGAGTATTTGCATTGATGACCAACCACCCAACCTTGGCCAGCCAAGCCGTGCTCATCTTGGGCATGCACCGTAGCGGTACCAGTTGTCTGGCGGGCAGCTTGCAGGAAGCCGGCTTGTACTTGGGCGAGGTCAACACCGCTGCCCCGCACAACGCCAAGGGCAATCGCGAAAGCCGGGCGATCATGGCGTTGCAGGACGATCTGCTGCGCGCCAACGGCGGGGACTGGGATACCCCCCCCGAACAGGTGGTCTGGCAACCGGAACATCGGGCGCGGCGCGATGAGATCATCGCGACCTATCCGACCGACCGTATCTGGGGTTTCAAGGACCCACGCACCTTGCTGACCCTGACCGGTTGGCTGGAGGCGCTGCCTGCGGTCCGCTTCGTCGGGACGTACCGCCATCCGCTGGCGGTGGCGGCTTCGCTGCGGGCCCGTAACGGCGTTCCGGTCGAAAAGAGTCTGGCGTTGTGGAGCGCTTATAACCGCCTGCTGCTGGATTATCAGCGCCGGTGGGATTTCCCCATGGTCTCGTTCGATTGGCCGCCGGAACGCTATCAGCACTGTCTGACAGCCATCGTTCCAACTCTGCGCCTAAGCGTACCGGCGACTGGTTTCTCCTTTTTCGAATCCGCCCTAAGGAGGAACGAGGCGCCTAAAGCGGAGCGAGGCTTGAGACCGCTACTCAAACATTGGCGGACGTTGCTGGGAAGAACGGGAAACGACGCCTTACCCCAATCGGTTGCGGCCATTTACCGTCAATTGCAGGACACCACAGCGTGATTTTCTCCCGAATCCGCCAATGGGGAATGCGACTGACCGGCCGGAGCCCCGCCACGCCCGCACCCCAGCTATCGATCATCGTTGTCGTCTTCAACATGCGGCGGGAAGCGCCACGCACGCTCTTTTCGCTGTCCTCAGCCTACCAACGCCAGGTGGATGCTAAGGATTATGAGGTCATCGTGGTCGAGAACGGTTCGTCCGAACCTCTGGAAGCCACGGAAATGACGCGGTTTGGCCCAAATTTCCGCTATCTGTGGATCGACGATGCCTCGCCGTCGCCGGCGGGGGCCATCAATCGCGGGGTGGCGCTGGCGCAGGCGCCCTTCGTCGGCATTATGATCGACGGAGCGCGGATCGCCACGCCTGGCGTGGTGGCGTTGGCCCTGCACGGGCTTCAACGGTTCGAGCGGGCCGTGGTCGGTACGGTAGGGTTTCATCTGGGACCGGACACTCAGATGTATTCGTTGCGACATGGTTACAACCAAGCCGTCGAAGATGGCTTGCTGGCTCGCATCGATTGGCTGAGCCACGGGTACCGGTTGTTTGAGATTGGGTCTCAAGCCGGCTCCAGCCCGCTGAACTGGTTGGGTACGATCAACGAAAGCAATCTGATTTTTCTGTCGCGGACGTTGTTCCAGGAATTGGGCGGCTACGACGAGCGGTTCGCGTTGCCGGGCGGAGGTATTGTCAATCTGGATTTCTACCGCCGGGCCTGCGAGTTGCCGAACTCCACGTTGTTGACCCTGTTCGGCGAGACGACTTTCCATCAGGTGCATGGCGGTGCGATCACCAATCAACCCGCCGCGGAGTTGCCTCGGCGCTTGCAAGCCTACGGCGAGGAGTATCTGCGCATCCGCGGAGTCCCCTTCGAACGGCCCACTCGCGAACCACTCCTGTTCGGCCATGCCCAGCCGGAGATCGTGCCCTGGTTGCGGAAAGCCTGTGAGTTCGCGGCGCAGTCCCGCGCGCCATCGGCTGCGGCTGATGGTGGCCCGGTCGCTGAATGCACCGTTGAGGCGGCGGTGATTCCGTTCGATCGACTGACGTGGTTGGGGCTGCGCGAGCACCATTACCTGCTCGAACTGGGAAACGGTTCGCTGCCAGCCAGCCGGTCGTGCATTCCCTATCTACAGCCGGGGCATTATTTCGCCGTTAAGTTTACGGATCGGCCAGTCTGGGAAGAAATTGCAGCGACCCTCGGCGCGGAATTGACTACAATTAAAAAACCTCGTTTCGCGCGCGCTGACGATTTTAGCCTGGATGTCTTCGACGCCAATACCGGCTTCGACTTCATCCTGGCTTCAGCCTTGTTCGGCCACGCGGGCTTGACCCAGATTCGTCGTTGCCTGATCTCGGTGCGCCGTATCCTGAAACCGTCGGGGCTGTTGGTCGCGGCCTTTGGCGAGCGCGCCACGGACGAAGCCCGCGACGAGTGGGTGTATCCAGCGATGAATTTTTATTGCTGGGCGACGCTTGCGAGTCTGTGCGCCGAAGCGGGCTTGCACTGTCGGAAACTCGACTGGCCGCATCCCGACTGGACGTGGTTTGCAATCGCCATCGACCTGCGGCGATTGGATGCCAGCGCTGCGCCGAGATTTCTCCCGGTCGCCCCGGAGCTGGTTGCGGCGGAATGTTAGAGCAAGGGAGCCACTGAATTGTTGTAAATTTGAAAAGAGTTGTAAATTTGAAAAGGATGTTGTAGATTAGGAAAGAAGGGTTGTTCCGTTAGCTTCCTGATTCGCAATATGTCGAGGCTTTTGGGTGTTTGTGGTAAGTATGATACGGCATCTAGGCATCATGCCCACTGACACAGCCCGTTTTGGCAGGCGTCGTTATCCCGGTATCCGGATGCTTCCAATACGTGGCGAGCGGCTCCGGAACAGTGGATTACTGCCGAAGGGAGCGCCTTGATTCTAGGGAGATTTTTGGGAAATTCACTTATCCACTACTTCGCCATAGATTGACAGTGTGTGGTTAGCTTGTTACTTTCCGGCGCACTTTTATCCGCGAGTTCCTTGACGCCTACGCCGACTGTGTTCGTCAGAGCAAAGTGCATTTTGAAGGCGACAGGTTTGCCAGGAAGCATCG
>DAIRDI010000045.1:9841-14827 GCA_036796235.1 Candidatus Competibacteraceae bacterium
CTGGCGGTGAAGGTGCGGGTCCGCGAATCCTACAACTCCCGCGACGTGCTGGACTTCAACGTCCTGTTGTCGCCATACGACGTCTGGACCGCTTGGCTGTCCAACAGCGGCGGTCGGCCATTCCTGCAAACCAATGATCGCTCCTGCACCGTGCCGATCTCGGTGCGCGACAGTGGCGCCCTTGGTAATGAGTTGGCATACACGGGCGCGTTTGACGATGCCGGTCCCAATGATACCGGGCGTATGCTCGAGGGCTACGTGGAAATCCTGGTCATGGGCGAGACCACCGGCGACGGTGCGGCTAACACAACTCCTTGGCTTGCCAAGCATGTAAACGGCGAACCGCGTAATTGTGCGACGGCCTCCAATAACTTCGCTCGTGGTGCAGGCATTCCGGCTTGGGTAAGCGGTAACATCACGGGAGAGGCTGGATCGGGCAGCCCGGTGGCTCGCGGACATTATGGCCCCATTGAAAGCCCCGACTCACTCAAGGTCAACGTCAGCTACATCAAACGCGCCAGCGGTATAGGGGCGGGTGCAACCGCCGTTCACCTTTCCGGCTGGGGCGTGGGCCAGAATCTGGTCACCGCACAACAATTCCCCTGGTTCCTGGAACCGACAAAAGCCTCTCATGCGGGTCTCTGGAACAACAGTGCCCTGTCCGAGGTTGAAGCGGCAATTACTGCAACCTCAGTCATCAATGAGTGGTCCAATAATCCCAACCTCGGCGCGCAGACCGACTGGGTGGTGGCGTTCCCGACCAAGTCCTTCCGGGTCGACCGCGCCAACACCAACGTCCAGGCCGGTTGCAATCAATGGCGTAACAGCACGGGGGGTGGCGTTACAGCGGCCAGTTGCGAGCAGCCTGTTGCGCCCTTTGAGAATGCGTTTGGGGCTCCAGGCCGGTCGAATATCACCGTGACCTATAATCTGTATGATCGCGAGGAAACGCCTATCGTGATCACCACCGACGGCGTCACCGTGTCCCCAGCCCCACCGCCGGAGATCAGGATCGATACCCTGCCATTCGAAACCAACGTGCTGGTCATCGGTAACAGCACTTATGGTCCCCTGGTTTCGGCCTTCAATTCCGCTGTCCAACAGGTGGTGGATATCAAGGGCCAGTTCGCAAGATCCGAACCTGAATTCGGTTGGTTGAATCTGACCTTCCCCAGGGCTACTAATGCTGCCCTGCCTGCCGCGGGATTGATTCTGAAGGTTCGTGACTTCGGCGACCCGGCCTTGAACTTCGGTCAAGCGATGGAACATGCTTACCGGCGGCCTGCTGCTGAGGAATGATTCTTATCTGTTCTAATAACCCTTGAGTCTACTAGGAGCCACCACCCTCGGGTGGTGGCTTTTTCATTCCCATGTGGTCATTCCTGGGTATCGGCGCCCAAAAGGCCGGAACGACTTGGCTGTACGAACAGCTTAGCCGGCATCCACAATTGGCCTTCCCCTTGGGCAAGGAAGCGCATTTCTGGGATCGCCCCCACGACGACGTCGCCGTCGCCAGCTATCTGAGTCGCTTTGCTGGTAGTACAGCCGTCTCCGGGGAAATGACTCCCTCATACGCCGCGCTGCCGATCTCGACGATACGGGAAATCCACGCCTGCAATCCTCAATTACGCGCGATTTACCTGATTCGCAACCCCATCGACCGGGCTTGGTCGTCGGCATTGATGGCTCTACAACGCGCGCAAATGACTCTCGACGAGGCCAGCGATGCCTGGTTTCGCGATCACTTCCATTCCGCGGCTTCGCTCAAGCGCGGCGACTATCAAGCCTGTCTGCAAAACTGGCGTGCGGTGTTCCCAGAGGAGCAACTGCTCGTATTGCGTTTCGAACAGATCGCGATGGAACCCGAAGCATTGCTGGACCGCTGTTTTCGGCATCTCGGCGTCGCGCCTGTCGGGCCGGAACGGTTGCGGCAACAAGGCTGTCGCGACAGAGTCTTTACCGGACCGGGCGATCCGCTGCGCCCCAGTTTGAAGCCTATACTGCGCGGTCTCTATCAAGGCAAGATCGAAAAACTCGCCCGCTATCTGGATACAGACCTGAGCGACTGGCTGATCGGTTGAAGCATCCATCCCGCGCTTGACCCCACTCAAAACTCCGCACGATCCACCATCCCTTGCCGACGGACCTCCTCAGGCAGGTTGCTGTGACGCAATGCGTCACCCGAAAGGGGACCAAGGGCAACGCTTCCGCCGTTCGCCCTTTCATCGCTCGCGCTTTAGCCGCCCGAACGGGGCGCCATTATCTCGCCAAGCCCCCCGAGAAAATCGATCTCCTCGCCATGAAGTCTGGCGCGGATCAACCGCCTGGCGCATTTTCAGCCGAGATTGCTTGTTCGAGCACGACCGGCGGCCACCGGGGCGCCTCGATCTCCGGGTTGGTCGGCACGTTGTCATGGCATTTTCTTTGCCTATAAAAATTGCGGTTTCCGGCATGGCGCGCCGATCTCATCGTCCAGGATCGCTTCGCCTCCAACAGGCGCCGGCTCGGTAACCACAGAAATCGATTTTCAGAAAAGACCCTGCTCGAACCTCGTGCCTGCGTTGGAGCGTGGGGGTCAGACCGGGTCGCGTTACTTCTGGTGATCGCCCTATCGCTGGCCAGAGATTGAGGTATGAGTCATGCCCTCTTCAAGATTTCAGGTGGCGTGGTCGTCCGGTTTCCGCAGAGACTCCGAGGTTTCCGGGGGAGCGCGGATCGACCTCGTAAGTCGGTTCGGAATGCGACGCGTGGCACGTCGCGTGCCCGAACTGGCGATTCTCGCCGGGCTGATGTTGCTGCTGGCCCTAACGCCAGCGCTGGCGGTAGGGCCTCAAGAGGAACCTATGAACATCTTGTGGCAGGTACCAGGCAAGAAGGCGCTGGCGAACATTGATTTGCCCGTGGAAGAGGCGGAGCCCTTTGTGAAGCGGGTAGGGGCGGTGGTGTTCGATGCCGACTGGTTTCTGCCGAGATCCCTGGCGACCGGCAAGCGGGCGGCGACCGCCGCATCCTTGCAACAGCGCGCCCTGGTGCTCGATTTTTTCCCAGACCGACGTTTTTCGGTCATCGTCGGCGCCGAATCGCGTCCGCGACCGGGGGTGATGACCCTCAACGCGCGGGTCGAGGGGGACGATATAGACACGCTTTCGCTCACCGTGACCGCCGAGAGTTATCTCCTGACGCTCCAGGATCTCCACACCGCCACCGTGTATCGCGTCGTGGGCGATACGGAAACCGGGGTCGGTGAAGTGACGGAAATCGATCTGCGGAGTATGCCGCCCATTCTGTATTCACCGCCGATCACGCCGCCCGGGAGATGATGACGATGATTGCGAGAGGCTCGGCGGCGAAGTGGCTGGGGGTCGTGCTGGCGACCGTGGTGGCGCTGTTGGCATGGGCGCGGCCGGTCGCGGCGGATACGACGATCGATATCATGCTCGTTTACGATACGACGGCGACGACTTGGGTGAGCGGCAACGGCGGCATGGCGGCGTTCTCCGCGGATGCCGTGAACCGCATGAATCAGGCGCTGCAAAACAGTGGGGTGCCCTTGACGTTTCGCCTGGTTCATGCGATGAGCGTGAATTACACGACGACCTCCTCCTCTTCCTCCTCGTCGGGATTGAGCAGTGACCTGATCGCCCTGCGAGGAGGTTCCGGTCCTTTTGCCGATGTCCATGCCGCGCGTAATGTCCATGGGGCGGATCTGGTCGCCATGCTGGTCGATACCGGAAGCGCTTACGGTTACGTCGGGATCGGTTACCTGCTGGGGAGCTGGTCCGGCTCGCCAAATTATGGTTTCACCGTCAATGCCATCCGTTCCGTGGAGTTCAGCCATACGCTGACCCATGAAGTAGGCCACAACCTCGGCGCGCATCATTCCAGGAATCAAACCACCGATCCTGGCCCGAACCCTTATCTGGATAATCAGTATTCAGCCGGTTGGTACTTTAACGGGACAGATGGAAAGGCTTATCACACGGTCATGTCCTACAACTATGATGGGGGCAACTGGTATCAGTCCGCCCCCTTGTTTTCCACGCCCCTGCGAACCTTTCAGGGGACCACGGTGGGCCATGCCCAGTTTGGCGACAATGCCAGGCTCATCAGCGAAACCATGGGAGTGGTCGCGTCCTACCGGGCGGCGGTTTCCCCCACCACCTATGCGTTGAGCGTGCATTCGTCGGGAGCGTCGAGCGTGGCGATCGGCAGCCCGACGAGTGCGACGTATGCCGGAACCACGAATTACAGCCGGGCGGGAATTGCCCCGAACACCAGCATCACGGTGACCGCGCCGGCGACGGCGGGCAGCGCGAATTTCAGTCAATGGAGCGGCTGCAATTCGACCTCGGGCTTGAGTTGCACCGTGTCGATGACCGCGAACAAGACGGTGACGGCGACCTATGTCGCGGGAACGTCTTCGTTGACCGCGGGGGTTCCGGTGACGAATCTCGCCGGTAGTCAGGGCAGTACCCAGTTTTTTGGCATCACCGTGCCAGCCGGGGCGACCAACCTGCGGATTACGACCTCCGGCGGCGCGGGGGATGTGGATTTGTACGTGCGGTTCGGCGGCCCACCCAGTTTGAGCGAGTATCACTGCGGTTCCTGGCTCGACGGCAACAATGAAACCTGTACGTTCGCCAGTCCGACGGTAGGTACGTATTACATCATGCTGGATGGTTATGCGGCCTTTTCCAGCGTGACTCTGACCGCCAGTTATGATGTGGCGACCGCCTGTCCCTATGATGACCATCGGGTGCTCCAAAACGCGACGGTGAACGGCGCGGAGAGCCACTCGGCCTGCGACCCCACCGATCCCATCCATTCGGATTTCGACGGCAACGGGACCAATGGCCTAGCCGGGGTCAACAGCGCCGGCCAGATTTACTACACCACCAACAAGACGAGCTGGACCCGCATCCCCGGCACCCTCGCGCAATTGGTGGCCGGCGACTTCGACGGCGACAGGAAAGCCGACCTGGCCGG
>DAIRDI010000046.1:0-14787 GCA_036796235.1 Candidatus Competibacteraceae bacterium
AAAATTCGTTTGTTGTTCAATAAATTACTGGGCTTTATTAATGGACAACTTTAATCTCAATCATCCCTATCTTACCCTTCTTTTTCCTCTCCTCCCAAGTCGCCTTCGTAGAAATGGGATTCCAACACGTCTTATCGTACCTCGGATGCGCCGGCCACCATCCCGAAGAATTTTGACCTAACCAATATAGTATATCCCAAGCCGCCAGCCCTTTTGTCCAGGGCCTTGGGGTAGAGTGACCAATGAAATTTCTTGGTGGAATCTCTCTTAATGGGCCTAGATAACGCATAGAATTAAGCCAGTTGCCAACCAACTTTCCTGGCTCAACAAGCAAAGCCCTAAGTAATGTTTGTAAATCATATGAACTTGATTTCGGTACTTCAGTCGTCATCGGTACCAAAATCGAAATGGGGACTCCTTCATCATCTTCAAATTCCAATTCAGTCATACCACCAACTTCTACTGATTCAGTCATAAAAGAACCAAAAAGCTGTTCAAAAGATAATGCTCTAGGCAAGTTACTATTGTTTAATATTAGATTGATGTTGTTAATACCATGAGCCAAAATAAAAGCAGTAGAGGGCACTCGACCTAGACGTTTAAACACTTTTTTGCGACCTTGAGGTGTTTCACATTCATTATATTGCACGTTTTCTTCTTCAGGAACCACGGACTGTCGATTGTAATACTCTGGCAGAACAGATTCCTCCACCAAATGATCCAAGGTAATGCCGTATTTTATCCAATAATTACTAAAAACGGGATGTGCTGTATTAAAATAGCGTATTGCACCTTCTTCTCTAACATTAGGTTCGGGTTTTTTATAAACGGCAGCTATTCTTTCGCCGTTGATGCCGGTTTCATAACGGCTTACATAAGCATGTTGCTTGATTGAACTCCAAGAGACTTCGACTTCTACATAAGCCGAAGTCGCATTCGAAAGCAATTTTGTTGGATGTAATCTGGGGTCAGAGAATTTTCCAAACTCTGGGTTAGAATGTAGGTTAAAAATCTTATCGACAGCAAAATCGAGATCAAAGCGTAATACAAGATTTTGATTCGGATCATGGCCATGAATAAATCGCTTGAAGCCGCCTAAATTTAATCTATCGTCGTCACCTATTGTTCTTTCATCAACATTATCACCATAAGCATTAAATATTACCTCGGCATAATTCAGGGCATGAAGAATACTGCTCTTCCCCGCGCTATTCGCACCAAACAACAGCGTAATCGGCTTCAGTTCGATCCGAACCGGATCGTTACCAATCGCCTTGAAGTTTTTAATAGCAAAAGCAGTGATCATGTAAATTTCTCAGGGGCGGTGAGCGCTGGAGGTGGTAAATTATAACTTCTTTATGAATACCGCGCTCAAATTTAGGCAAACCTCGTGCCATCATTCAACAACCCCATACTTATCCATCCAGTTTTTGAGCGTCTGGTAGCTGTTCAGACTCAACAGTTCAGCAGCCTGCGTCCGATTGCCCTGCGCCTCGTCCAGCGCCCGTTCCAGGTAATGCCGGGCAACCTGCCCCAGCAAATCCTGAAGGTTGAACCCTGGCGTCAGGGGCCGATTCAGCACAGCGCCCTCCTCGGAGGCGGGTAACTGGAACAACGCCTCCCGCATGTCCGCCTCGGTGATGGTCGCCGCCTCTGACCACAGCGCCGCCCGGTGTAGGGTGTTCAACAACTCGCGCACGTTCCCCGGCCAAGGGTGCGCCAGCAGCAGATTCCTTGCGCCAGGAGAAAGGTCTTTATGCTGATAGCCGGGATCTTCGTCGCCATCCCGGTTGACCTGCGCCAGCAAGCGGTCGATCAACAGATTCAGATCGCCTTCCCGCTCGCGCAGCGGCGGCAGCTTCAGCACCGCCACCGCCAGCCGGTAAAACAGGTCCTCGCGGAACCGTCCCTCTCGAATCTCCGTCACCAACTGCCGATTCGTCGCGGCGATGAGCCGCGCATTAACCCGAATCGCCTGCGTCGCGCCCACCCGCGTCAGCGTCTGCTCCTGCACCACCCGCAGCAGCTTGACCTGCGCGAGCAACGGCAACTCGCCCACCTCATCCAGAAACAGCGTCCCGCCGTCCGCCGCTTCAAAGACGCCTTGCCGATCCCGCGCCGCGCCGGTGAACGCGCCTTTCACATGACCGAACAACTCCGACTCCACCAGTTCCGCCGGAATCGCCCCGCAATTGACCGCCACGAACGGCCGGTCCCGGCGCGGACTGGCGGCGTAAATCGCCCGCGCCAGCAACTCCTTGCCGGTTCCCGACTCGCCTTCGATCAACACCGGCACCGAACGCAACGCCACCTGGTGCGCCCGCTGCAACAACCGGTGCATCACCGCGCTGCGATGGATGATCTCGCCGAATTCCGCGCGCGCGGGCGGTTTCCCGGCGCTCAATTCGCCCAGCCGCCGATCCGCCTGATGCAACACATCGGGCAGAAATTCGGCGGCCAAGTCGAACGGCACCGTCGCCACCTCGACCCCATGCGCCGCCGAGGATTGGATCAACTCGGCGGGAAAGCGGGTCTTGGCCAGGATGATCCACACCGCCGCCATCGCCGGCGTGCCGGGGCTGAGGTGGATCGTCACCGCCGGCGCGGGCGTCGGGGCGGTCAGTTCGCTCAACGCCTGCCGCGCCGTCTGGTAGATCTCACCGAAATGCATCGGGCTGGAGAGCTTGGCAGGATGCACGACCAACTCGGCGCGGGTGCGCGCGCGCAACCAGTCTATATAACCTTGCGTCCGGTCTTCGGGATAGTCGCTGAGTAGGACGATCCGGGCGAAGTTCCGGAATTCGGCTGCCTGGGCGATGGGGCCAAGGCCCACCTGGAGGTCGCCCCCGGCGGCGTTGAGATCGGTCTGGCCGAGCCAGCGAGCAGGATGGATGACGCCGCCACAGGGTGGTTATTTCTGGTTGGTTTCACCGGCCAACACACCCGACGCCAGCAACCGGGCAAACTCCTCGGCCGGTACAGGCCGGCTGAAATAATATCCCTGCACCTGATCGCAGCCGTAGTTGCGGAGAAACGCCAGCTGCGCGTCGGTTTCCACGCCTTCGGCCACGGTGATCAGCTTGAGACTACGAGACAGTTGAATGACGGCACGGACGATGGCCGCGCTGTCGGCGTCGCCGGCCAAGCCGCGCACGAAGGATTGATCGATTTTAAGAGCTTGCACCGCCAGCTTTTGCAAATAGCTCAGGCTGGAATAACCCGTGCCAAAATCGTCGATGGAGAGTTTAAGACCGGTCGCTCGCAGTTGCTGCACCGTGGTCAGCGCGCTGGCGGCATCCTGGATCAGGATCGATTCGGTCAACTCCAATTCCAGGTACTCCGGCGACAGGCCACTTTCCGCCAACGCCTGCTCCACCGTCTCCAGCAGTTCGGGGCGCTGGAATTGCAGGGCGGACAGATTGACCGCGACCGTGAGGATCGGCAACCCGGCCTGTTGCCAGACGCGGGCTTGGCGGCAGGCTTCCCGCAACACCCAAGCTCCGATCGGAATGATCAGACCGCTGTCCTCGGCGACGGGAATGAAGTGTACCGGGGGCACCAATCCCCGCACGGGATGCTGCCAGCGCAACAGAGCCTCGGCGCCCACGATCCGACCAGTGGCCAGCTCGATCCGCGGTTGGTAGTGAAGCAGAAACTCGCCGCGCTCCAGCGCCTCGCGAAGACCGGTTTCCAATTGCAGGCGTTCGATCGTATTTACGTTCATGCCTTCGGCGAAAAAGCGATAAGTGTTCCCGCCCCCGTTCTTGGCGTAGGTTAACGCGGTGCCAGCTTGGCGCAGCAGGGTATCGTGATCCTGACCCGTGTCGGGATACAAACTGATCCCGATACTGGCGGTCACGCCGAGGCTGTGGTCGGCGACCCGCCACGGCTGATCGTTCAGGCATTCCAGAAGATTGCGCGCCACGCAAATGGCACCTTCCTGGCCCGTGTCCGGCAACAGAATCAGGAATTCGTCACCACCCTGCCGACTGATGGTATCGGTTTCGCGCAGCCTCTGACGCAACCCCAGCGCGACCATTTGCAACAATTGGTCGCCCAATTCATGGCCGAGCGAGTCGTTGACCAGTTTGAAGCGATCGAGATCGAGAACCAGCAGGGCCACGGAGGACTGATTGCGCTCGGCTTGGGACAACGCCCGCCCCAAACGATCATGCAAGAGCAGGCGATTGGGGAGCGCGGTCAGGGAATCGTGATGGGCGAGAAATTCAATCTGGTCGGCGCTGGCCTTGCGTTCGCTGAGATCGCTAAAGATCCCAACATAGTGGGTCAGTTGTCCCTGGGAATCATACACCGCGCTGATCCCCAGCCATTGCGGGAAAATCTCGCCGTTCCGGCGCCGATTCCAGATTTCGCCCTGCCAGTAGCCGGCGGTGACGACGGCATGCCACATTTGCTGGTAAAAATCGCGATCGTGCCGATCCGAAGCCAGCAAGCGCGGCGTTTGCCCGATGACTTCGTGAGCGGCGTAACCCGTGAAGTCGCTGAACGCCCGGTTGACCGACAGAATACGGGTCTGGGCATCGGTGATCATGATGGCTTCACGGCTGTTCTCGAAAACTTGGGCGGCCAGCCGCAGCTCTTGTTCCGCACGCTTGCGCTCGGTGATGTCACGGCTGCCAATCACCGCGCCGACGATTTGGCCGGCGGCGTCATACAACGGATTGCCGACCGTCTCCAGCCACAAATACCCGCCGTCAGCGCGCTGGTAACGACATTCAACCTGCCCCGCCACGCCGCCTTCCAACGATTGCCGACAAACCGCGATGACTCGTTCGCGGTCGTCGGGATGGATGCTGGCGAAAATCGAAACTCCCAGCACCGCCAGGGCTTCGTAGCCCAGCACCGTGCAAAACGAGGGACTGGCGTACAGGATGACGCCATGGGTGTCGATTTGGCACACCAAGTCGCGCATGTGGTCGGCGAGGCGGCGAAACTGTTCCTCGCTATCCTGCAAACTCGCTTCCGCCCGGCGACGGGCGATCGCTTCCCCGATATTGCCCGCGATGTTTTGCAGGATGTTCCGCTCGGCTGGAGTCCAGAGGCGTTCGCGATGACAGTCGTCGAAGCCGATAAACCCCCAAAACTCGCCATGCACGTTGATCGGCACCACCAGGATCGAAAGGATATCCTGCGATTCCAGAATGGCCTGTTCGGGCTTCGGGAAATCCCGCACCAGACCGGTAATGGGTTCGTTCGCGGTCAGCACCTGTCGCCAGCGTTCGAAACCGCCTTCGAGGTAGGGTAGGCCCTGGAGCGTCGGGCTATCGATCTGTACGGTCGCGCGGTCCGCGCACCATTCGTGGCGCTGGTTCATCAACAGAGCGCCCGTCCGGGGACACAAGCTATTTTCGAACAGGTAAACCCGATCCACGTCAGTGACTTGGCCCAGTTCCGCAAAGGAGGTGGCGATCGCCAGGCTGGGATCGGGCTCCTTGAGCAAGCGGGCCGCGGTCTGGGCCGCTAACTCCAGCAGCGCATCCCGCTGGACCAACGCCGCCTCGGCGCGCTTGCGTTCCGATAAGTCGATGTCCAGGCAGTACATTTCCCTTACGCCTGGCCGGCTGGATAGCAGGACATGACTGGAGTACACCGGCACCAGCGACCCGTCCTTGCGCAACAGCTCCAACTCAGCGGATGGAACCGGCCAGTTCTCCCGCAGCCAGCGGTCGATATCCTGGGTGACCTGAGGGCGCATCGGCGACGGAATGATCAAATCTTCCAGACGTTGCCCGAGCGCTTCGTCCCGGCAATAGCCGTACAAGTGCTCGCTGGCGGTGTTCCAGAAAATCACCCGGCGCTGCTGGTCGTAACCTTGCACCGCGATATTCGGAATCTCCTCCAGCAGGCGGCGGAATTTCTGTTCGCTCTCATGCAGCGCCGCCGTGCGTTCGGCGGCTAACCGTTCGGCATGCACCAGCCGGCGCCACAGACCGTACAGGCATCCAGCCAACAAAACCGCCAACGACAGCCCCAGGACCAAAAGGAGTCCGCCGCGATCCGACGCGCCCGGACACGAGACCCAGCACAACGCGACGATTGCGCCAACACCGGCCAGGACGGTCGACAACAGACTGAAAAAAATAAAACGGATGCGGAAAAATCCGGTGGTTCGCATGATGGAAAACCGTAGCCTCAGCGCGCTTCCCTCAAGCATATTCGAAAAATTGGCCGGCGGGATTCCGAATTCGCGGATGTGTGGAGGGAGGGAGTTCTTTAAGGTCGCTCGGAAAAGCGCTATAATAATTCCGCTATATGCCGGGATGGCGGAATGGTAGACGCAGCGGACTCAAAATCCGCCGGTAGTGATACCGTGAGAGTTCGAGTCTCTCTCCCGGCACCAGTCCTTAAAACGAGTTTCCGGAAAACGTTTCCGCGCCCTGCGGTTGAAACCGCGCGCGGCGCTCGCCCCACGCCCCGTCCGATCCCTCGCATTCCTTTCCTGTCGCGATCATCGCCGGGACCGCGCCACCCGGTTACGCCAAACCACAGCGACCCGCCATTCAAGACTTGGGCAACACCACCAGTTCGGTGTCCGAGAACCGGTCAGGCAGGCGCAACGCCAACAAGAGCAGCAGGCTCAGCAATCCGGCGGTCAGACTGAGGCCGACCCCGATTTCCAGCACGCGATGCAGGTAGGCGGTCGGGGCCAGCCATAAACTGCCGATCAGAAACCGCAACAACGCTTGCCACCAGCCAATACCCCGGCTATCGCCCCGTTGCACGCGCAACCGCCAGGCGCGCATGCCCAGGGTCTGGCCGCCGTGGATCCAGAATCCCCCGTAGAAAAAAAAGCAAACCAGCAGCAGATAGGTGGAAAAAAATGGACTTCCGGTCAAAGGGTTATGCGCCTTAACCGCCTCGCTGCCGACCATCGCCACCGCCGCGCCCAGCGCCAGGACGGTCGCGCCGAACAGGACTCCGGCCAACAGCAGGCCGTCGTAGGCGATGGCCGCCAGGCGACGCGGCAATCCGGCGGGCGCAACGGGGGCTGGAGAAGGCTTGACGTTGTCCATCACCAAATGCTTATTGACCGGCGCGGGCGGATTTACCGTTCGTTCGGCTGGTGCTGGCCTTCGTCGCTTCCTGAGCTGAAGGCTCGGGCGAACGACCGTCCGTCGGCCGGGGTTGATCCAGCCAGCCGTTGATCTCCACCAAATCCGCGTCGGAGAGTTGGCCGGCGGCCTGTTTCAGCACCAGGAAATTAGCGATGTAGGAAAAGCGAGCGGCCGAGTACTCGCTTTCGGCGCGGAAGACATTGCGCTCCGCGTCCAGCACGTCCACGATGGTGCGGGTGCCGACCTCGAAACCGGCCTGGTTGGCTTCCAGCGCGCTGCGCGTGGACACGCGGGTCTGGTCGAGCGCCTTGATTTGACTGATGGCGGTCTCCTGGCCGCGATAGGCATTACGCACGGTCCGGATCGTTTCGCGCTGCTGGTTCTCCAGGCTCTGCCGGGCGGCCTCGTAGTTGTAGGCGGCCTCGCGGGAGCGCGAGGACACCGCGCCCCCGGTATACAGCGGAATGTTCAGTTCGAGATTGACCTGGCTGCTGGCCACGTTGCTTGAGCCGCCGTCGATATCGGCGCGGCTGGCGTTCAGATTGAGGGTCGGGTAATGCCCGGCTTTTTGCAGCTTGATGTTTTCCCGGGCCTGATCCACGCCAAAACGGGTACTGCGCAACCGCAGGTTATTTTCCAGCGCCATGCGCGCCCATTCCTCCGGATCGCTCGGGTTGGGTAGCGCCAAGGGCATTCGTTCGCTGAGCGTGTTTAGTTGGGGGTATTCCTGACCGGTCAACTGCCGCAGGAGCTCCCGGGCATCGGCCAGCGCGTTGACGGCGCTGATCTCCTGGGAAACGGCGGCATCGAAGCGCGCCTGAGCATCGAAGACGTCGGTGATGGTGGCCAGACCGACCTCGAACCGCCGGTTGGCCTGTTCGAGCTGGCGGGCGAAGGCGTTTTTCTCCGCCGTGGCGAACGTCAGGTTATCGAGTTCCCGCAGCACCCCGAAGTAACCCTGCGCCACGCGCAGAATCAATTCGTCCTCGGTATTGAGAAAATCGACGTCGGATCGATTGACCACGGCCTCCGCCAGCCGCTGCCGGACTTGGCTGTCCCGGTTGTAAATGGGCTGTGTCAGACCAATCGCGTAACTATGATTATTGAATGACGAGTCGCCCCGTGGCGAGCCGGCGATGCCAAAGGTCCGCCCCTGCTCGAGCCGGGCTCCGACGCTCGGCAGCAGCAGCGCGCGGGCCTGCGGTTTGACCTCCTGAGCGGCTTCCCGGCTGGCGGCGGCGGCTCTGAGCACCGGATCGCTGTCCAGGGCCTGGCGGTAGACTTGCAGCAGATCTTCCGCCGCCGCCGAACGGCCGCCCGAGGCGGCGATCATACAGGCCAATATCAGATACCGTGTTTTGGACATGGCTGACAGGCTCCCCTGATTGAGGCCAAAGGCCAAAAGTTAAAGGCCAATCAGTTGTTAGAATTCGAAGACTCTGGATGGGGCGGCGTTGCGCAACGGCGGTAGATCGGTATCGAACAGGCTTTCCTGAAGCCACTCGCGCTCGCCGAGCCGGGTGACCAGCAGCGCTTCCATCACCGGCGGCTGGCCGCCCACGACGAACAACCGCCCGCCCAGACTCAGACTTTGCCGCCAGTGGTCGGCGACCGCGGCCACCGAACCGGTGACGGCGATCGCGTCGTAACGGCGCTCGCCCCAACCGCCGCTCGCGTCGCCGGTGTGTAGCGCCACGGAGCCAAGACCGTGGGCCTTGAGCTTGATTCGGGCGGAGTCGATGAAATCAGGAACGATATCCACGCTGACCACGCTGGCGGCCAGCCGCGCCAGGCAGGCGGTCAAGTAACCGCTGCCCGTGCCGATTTCCAATACCCGGTCGTTCGGCTGCACCGCCAGCGCCTGCAGGATCCGGCCCTCGATATTCGGCTTCAGCATGAACTCGCCATGACCGAGCGGAATGGCGAGATCGCCGAACGCCAGATTGCGGTAGCGCTCCGGGACGAAATCCTCGCGCGGCACGCTGGCGAGCACATCCAGCACGCGCTGATCCAGCACGTCCCACGGCCGGATCTGCTGCTCGATCATGTTGTGGCGCGCCTGTTCGAAATTGAATGCGGTCATGTTCGGGATCCTGTCAACGCCTGGGGTTCTGGAATTTTGGTGGGAATCGCCTCGCCATTTGAGGCGGGTTATTTTAACACAGGGCGCATGACGGCGGCGCGCGCCTACAGGAAGGTCGCTCCCACCGCGAACAAATGCTCGACCTCGGACACCCGCTTCTTGTCCACCAGAAACAGGATCACGTGGTCGTCGGCCTCGATCATGGTGTCGTGGTGGCAAATGATCACCTCGTCGGCGCGGGCGATCGCGCCGATGGTGGCGCCGGGCGGCAGCCGGATCTCGTCGAGGCGCCGGCCCACCACCTTGGACGTCTTATAGTCGCCATGAGCCACCGCCTCAATCGCTTCGGCGGCGCCGCGCCGCAGCGAATGCACCTTGGCTACATCGCCGCGGCGGACATGGGTGAGCAGGCTGCCGATGGTGGCCTGTTGCGGCGAGATGGCGATATCGATGATGCCGGAGGACTCCACCAGATCCACGTAAGAGACCCGGTTGATCAGCGCCATCACCTTGCGCGCGCCCATGCGCTTGGCGAGCATCGCCGACAGGATGTTGACTTCGTCGTCGTTGGTCACGGCGCAGAACACGTCCATTTTCTCGATATTTTCCTGCCGCAACAGGTTCTCGTCGGCTGCGTCGCCCTGCAGGACGATGGCCCGACTCAGTTCTTCGGACAGCCGCTTAGACGTGACTGGATTGTGTTCGATCACCTTGACCTGGAAACGCTCCTCCAACGCTTGAGCCAGCCGGGCGCCGATGTGACCGCCGCCGGCGATGACCAACCGTCTGACCATTCGATCCAGTTTGCGCAGCTCGCCGATCACGGCGCGCGCGTTCTTGCGCGAGGCGATGAAGAACACCTCGTCCTCGGCTTCGATGACGGTGTTGCCCTGGGGAAGGATCGGGTGACCCTGGCGGAAAATGGCGGCCACCCGGGTGTCGATGCCCGGCATGCGCGCCGGCAGGGTGCGCAACGCCTGACCGATCAGGCGGCTGCCTTCGTAGGCCTTGACCCCGACCAACCGGACCCGGCCCTCGGCGAACTCCAGCACTTGCAGGGAACCCGGATATTCAATGATGCGGTGGATATAGTCGGTCACCAACTGCTCGGGACTGATCAACACATCAATCGGCAGCGCGTCGTCCTTGAACAGTTGCTCCTGATAGGTCATGTACCCACCGGCTCGGACCCGGGCGATCTTGGTCGGCGTATTGAACAGGGTATGGGCAATCTGGCAGGCGACCATGTTGACTTCATCGTTGTCGGTCAACGCGATCAGCATGTCGGCGTCGGCGACGCCGGCCTGTTCCAACACCCCCGGATGGGAGGCTTGGCCGAGGATCGTGCGGATGTCCAGCCGGTCCTGCAACACTTGCAACCGCTCGGCGTTGGCATCCACCACGGTGACATCATTGGCTTCACTGGCCAGAATGTGCGCGACCGACCCGCCCACCTGGCCGGCCCCGAGAATCACGATTTTCACGACCCGGTCTCATTCATCCAGGGCTTTCTTGGGATCGATGCCCAGGGCGCGCAACTTGCGATAGAGATTGGTGCGCTCCATGCCGACCCGTTCGGCCAGCCGCGCCACGTTGCCTTCGCATTCGCGGAACTGCTGCATCAGATAAGTCCGCTCGAACTGCTCGCGGGCTTCCCGCAGCGGCAGATTGAGGGGAATGCTACCCGTATCCTGGGCTTTGGCGGCGGTGGCTCCGCCCACGGCGGCGTCCACTTCCTCCAGCGCGATATCCTCGTCGCCGCCCAGGATCAGGAGGCGCTGCACCAGGTTCTTGAGTTCGCGGATGTTGCCGGGCCAGGAGTAGTTGCGCAGCCGGTTCTGGGCGGCCATCGTGAAATGCCGGTAGGTCAAGCTTTCCTGGTCGACAAAGTAACCGACATAGTAATTCAGTAGTTCCGGCACGTCCTCGATGTGCTCGCGCAGGGGCGGCAGCTTGATCGGCACGACGTTCAGCAGGTAGTACAGATCTTCGCGAAACCGCCCGCTCGCCACCTCTTGCTCCAGATCGCGGTGGGTGGCGGCGACCACCCGCACGTTCACCCGCACCGGCTCCTTGCCGCCGATCCGCAGGAAGGAACCGTTCTCCAGGGCGCCGGCCAGCTTGGCCTGGGCTTCGAGATCCATGTCGGCCAGTTCGTCGAGGAACAGGGTGCCGCCGCTGGCCTGCTCCAGCCGACCGTAATGAATCCGCTCGCCCTGCTCGGAGCCGAACAATTCCAGACTGGCGTTTTCCCGGGCGATGGAGCCGACCCCCACATCCACGAACGGCCCGCCGCGCCGGGGGCTGTGGGCGTGCAGATAGCGGGCGTAGACTTCCTTGCCCGTGCCCGGCTCACCGAAAACCAGCACCGGCGCGTCGTGCTGGGCGATCTTCAGCACCTGCGCCCGCAACCGCTGGACCACCTCGCTGCGGCCCACCGGCTCGGCGATGATGCGCTGCTGGCGGCGCAGGTTCTGGTTTTCCCGGGCCAGCCGGTCGGCCTCCAGCGCCCGCTCCAGGGTCAACAGCAGCTTGGCCATGGAGAGGGGTTTTTCGATGAAATCGTAGGCGCCCAACCGGGTCGCTTCCACCGCGGTTTCGACGGTGCCGTGCCCGGACATCATGATGACCGGGCACGGCAAATGGTCGCCTTCGCTCCATTCCTTCAGCAAGGTAATGCCGTCGGTATCCGGCATCCAGATATCGAGCAGGATCAGATCGGGCCGCTGGGCGCGGCGGGCCTCGCGGGCGGCGGCGGCGCTGTCCGCGGTGGCGACGGCGTAGCCTTCATCTTCCAGAATTTCCTTGACCAAATCGCGGATATCCGGCTCGTCATCGACGACCAGAATATAGGGCGCGCTCATCCGGCCTCCTTATCGGTGTTCAACGGAACGGCGGGGACCACGGGTGGAGCGGACGATCCGGCGCCTTCCAGGTGGAACGGCAGCCGGATGACCACGCTGGCGCCGCCCTCGGGCGGCGCCTCCAACTGAATCCAGCCGCCATGCTCTTCGACAATTTTCTTGACGATGGCCAATCCTAGCCCGGTTCCCTTGGGTTTGGTAGTCACGTATGGCTCGAAGGCGGTATCCAAGACGTGATGCGGAAAGCCTGGCCCATCGTCGCGCACGCTCAATTCGGCGCAATCGGCGCCGGTGGCATGCTCGCGGCGCGCGCGGATCCATAGCGCCGAGCCGTGACCGTCGCGGATGGCTTCGATGGCGTTCTTGACCAGATTGTGCAACAACTGACGCAACCGCCCCTGGTCGCCGTGGATCGGCAGCGGTTCCTGAGCCAGATCCAGATGGATTTCCACGCCGGCCGGGTAATCGCGATACAGATAAAGCACTTCGGTGATGAACTCGTTCAATTCCAGCGGCATTAACTGCAAGCGCGGCGGGCGGGCGTACTCGCTAAAAGCATCCACCATCTCCTTCATCGCCTGAACCTGTTGGATGATGGTGTGGGTGCCGCGCTCCAGTATCCTGCCCTGTTCTTCGTCGAATTGCTTCAGGTATTTATGGCGAATGCGCTCGGTGGCCAACTGGATGGGGGTCAACGGATTCTTGATCTCATGCGCCAGTCGGCGCGCCACTTCGGCCCAGGCGGCGTCGCGCTCGGCCCGCACCAGATTGGTGATGTCGTCGAAGACCACCACATGCCCGCCCCGCAGACCGACCGTATCTGGCAGGGAGCTGCCGCGACACATCAGGATGCGTCGGCCTGCGCCGCTGAACCAGGTAATCTCCTGCCGCCAGTCGCCGGTCACGGTCAATTGCGGACCGATGACTTCGATCAGATCTTGCAGAACCGGCTGTTCGGCGGCGATCCGTTGGCTGTCGGCGCCGATGTAGACTTGCAAATCCACGCCCAGAATCTGGCTGGCGGCGGCGTTGGTGGTTTGCAGGCGTCCGGCCTGATCGATGGTCAACACCCCCGAAGACAGCCGGGCCAACACCGCTTCCAGGTAAGCGCGCTGGCTTTCGAGCAACTCCTGGCTGCGTTGCGCGGTATCGCGCGCCTGCGCGAGATTGCGGGTCATCTGGTTGAACGACCGCACCAGGAAACCCAGTTCGTCACCGCCGCCGCCGGGTAATTGCTGGTCGAACTGCCCGGCGGCGACCGCCTGGGTGCCGTCGGCCAGCTCCCGCAGCGGCCGCACCAGTCGGTGCGCGGTATGGAACGCCGCCCAGAACGCCGCCAGCACCGCCAGCAGCAGCACCAGGGACAGCGTCAGGGTAAAGCTGGCCTTGAGCGGCGCCCGCAGGAAAACCAGCTCCCGGTAACTATCGAACGCCGCTTGCACCGCTTCCCCCAGCAGGCTCAACCGGTCGGTGATCGGAAACAGCGCCTGCAACAGACGCTCTTCGGTAGTGAGCGACACCACCGGCACTACCACCCGGATATGGAACCCCACGTCGCCCACCGGCTCCAGGCCCACATAATCGCGGCCTTGCTGGACTTGCAGGAACACTGCGTCCGGCGGCGGCGCCGGCAGAATCCGGGTCGGATCGGTGGTCGCGGTCGCCAGAATCCGACCGCCGCGCCCGAACATCGTCAGTTCGGAGGACTCGCTCAGATCGAGCCACTCATTCAGGCGGCGGGCCGCCTGTTGTCCCTCGCTGTCGGCGACGGCCTCGGCGACCCGCGCGGTCTGCCGGAGCACTTCGCGCATCCGCAGATCCAGGGCCGTGCGGCTGAGCTCCAGAGCATTCTCCAGACCGCGATCCACTTGGACATTGAGCCAACTGTCGATTCCCCGCTGCAGGAAATGCAGGGAAAAACCATACACCAGCGCCACCGGCGTAATGGCCAGCACCGCGAACAGGCTGGCCAAGCGCAGGGTCAGGCGCGCGCCAGGCACCCGTCGCCGGTGACGGCGGATCAGGCCCACCAGGTTGTAAACGATCAGCACCGCCAGCGCCGCCAGGCCGACGGCGCTGATCACCAGCAGCCAGGTGTAGGCGCGTCCGAACTGCGCCGAGTCGGTGGTGGCGCGGCCCATGAGCACCAGGATCACCAACAGCAGTCCTAGCAACACCAGGGCTGGCGACAACCCTTGGCCGCGGGCGAGCCGGCGAATCAGAGCGGCCATGTGTGCCACTCGCTGGTCAGCCGCCAATCCTCGGAGAGGTAGGCGAACAGCCGCAACGGCGCCGGCAGCGCATCCAGGTCGAGCCGAACCCGCAAGGCGCCCTCGTAACGCTCGTCCGACGCCAGCAGGCTCCGGTCGAGCAAGGGAAAGTCCTGAATGCGGCCCATGGCCTGCAATGCGATGATCAGACTGGGAAAACCCTTGCGCTCGCCACTATTAAGATTGGTCACCAGATACTGCCGGCTCAGCGCGTGATATTCCAAACGCCAACGCTGCGCCAGGGTATAGACCGCTTCATCCCACAACCAGGGGCGGCGGCGGCGAACCTCCATCTCCACCTTGACGGTGAGCGGTACGCCGTTCTGCAAGGCATCCAACGCCGCGCGGCTGAAGTGATACTCGAGCCGGGCGTCCAACCGGTAAACCCCACTCTCCAACCGGGTGGCGGCGTCGAGCACCTCAAAACCGGCGGCCCGGACGGCGGCCGCGGCCAGCAACCCCAGCAGCAGCGCGGTGACGCACAACCAGCTCGA
>DAIRDI010000047.1:0-6886 GCA_036796235.1 Candidatus Competibacteraceae bacterium
AAAACAGGGTAATTTTGTACTATTTGCAACAAAACAGTCAAAAAATAATGGGTGTATCCGAAATACCACTCCTGAATTCGCTAGTCCTCTTCCAGCGGTGGCAAGACCTGCACGACCTCCTCGAACGTGGTCAATCCAGCGGCGATTTGCAAGGCGGCGCTCGCTCGCAACGGGCGCATGCCCAGTTCACACGCACGGCGGCGGAAGTCGGCCGCGTCCAGGTCGGGCCGCAGCAGGCGGCGCAGTTCTGGAGGCAAGGTCAGCAGTTCGTACAAACCCACGCGCCCGAGGTAGCCGGTATTACGGCATTCCGGACAACCGCACGGCGCCTGAACGGTCGCCGGCTTCGGCAGCGACCCGGATCGAACCAGGGCTTCCCACAACCGGTCATCCAGCGCGCCCGGCTTCTTGCAGTGCGGACACAAGGTCCGCACCAGCCGCTGCGCCATCACGCCGATCAACACGTTCTGAATCAGATAATGCGGCACGCCGAGGTCGAGCAACCGGGTCACCGCCGACGCGGCGTCGTTAGTGTGCAGGGTCGAGAGCACCAGATGCCCGGTCAGGGCGGCCTGCACCGCCATTTGCACGGTCTCCAGATCGCGAATCTCGCCGACCATGATGATGTCGGGGTCCTGCCGCAACAGGGTGCGGATACCCTGCGCGAAGGTGAGATCGATCGCCGGCTGCACCTGCATCTGATTGAGTTCCGGGACGATCATCTCGATGGGGTCTTCGACCGTGCAGACGTTGACCTCTGGAACCGCCAGTTGCTTGAGAGTGGTGTACAGGGTGGTGGTCTTGCCGGAGCCGGTCGGACCGGTCACCAGCACGATGCCGTGCGGCCGGGCGATCATCGCCCGCCAGGCGGCTTCCTCCTCCGGCGCGAACCCGAGTTGCCCGAAGTCCTTGGCGACCGTGTCCGGATCGAAAATACGCAACACGCACTTTTCCCCGAAGGCGGTCGGCATGGTGGACAACCGCAGCTCGATCTCCCGACCGGCCGGGGTGCGGGTCTTGATGCGACCGTCCTGCGGTCGGCGTTTTTCGGCCACGTCCATCCGGCCCAGGATCTTGATGCGGCTGGTGACCGCGCTCATCACCACCGGCGGCAACTGATAGATGGCGTGCAGCACGCCATCGATGCGGAAACGGATGTGGCCCTGCTCGCGGCGCGGCTCCAGATGGATGTCGCTGGCGCGCTGGGAGAAAGCGTATTGCAGCAGCCAATCCACGATCTGCACGATCGGCCGCTCGTCGGCGCTCAGTTCGCCGCGCCGGCCCAGTTCCAGCAATTGCTCGAAGTTGAGGATGCCCGAGGCGGGCTCCAGCGAACCCCGCAGCGCGCCGCGCACCGAGCGCGATACGCCATAAAATTCCAACTGGTAGCGATTCACGTCCAGCGGATTGGCGATGACCCGCTCGATCTCGCGGCGCAGGGTCTGCCGCAATATATCCCGCCATTCCGTCAACCAGGGCTCGGTGGTGGCGAACGTCACGCGGGTATCGTCCGCCGCGACCGGCAGGATGTGATAGCGGGCGGCGTACTCGTAGGAGACGAACGGCAACAACCGCTCGACCGCGGCGATGTCGAGCTTGAGCGGATCGATGCGCAAGTACGGCAATCCAACCCGACCGGCCAGCCACTCGGTCAGCCATTCCAGGCTCAAAGCCGGGTGTGGCGGCTGAAGATGGTGCAGTTTTTTGTTGGCGATCACCAGGAGCGGATGGAGTTCGCCGCGTTCCGTCTTGGGAGCCGCGAGCGTCAGTTCGGCCTCCGTACTGGCCACCACGCCTTCGGCGACCAGATCGTCCAACACTTCCTTCAGGGTCAAGCGGTGTTCGGGGGGGCGAGGTCGCCCCGACCGGGCGGAAATGCGCTCGACGCCGCCCGGCCCAGGGCGTGTAACCGGCACTGAGACCTCTGGCCGGCTCACAACAATTCCAGCTTCGCGTAAGCGACCACCAGCCACTTGGAGCCACCGCCCCTGGGAAAATCGATCCGCGCCCGCGCGTGATAGCCGGCGCCCTCGATTTCCAGCACCACGCCTTCGCCGAATTTGGGATGCCGCACCCGCTGCCGGGGCTGCAAGCCTACGGGTGTGGCCGACGCACTGACCGCAGTCGTGGGTGGGGACGGGAACGGGCTTCTGCCCCGGTGTTTTGCCCGGGCGCGCACGTCCCGGATCAGTTCGGCGGGAATCTCGCCGACGAACCGCGAAGGCGACGGGTAATTCTCGCGGCCGTACAAGGTGCGTTTCTCGGCATAACACAGGTACAACTGCTGGCGGGCGCGGGTGACGCCGACGTAAGCCAGCCGCCGTTCCTCTTCCAGTTGGCGCGCTTCCGCCACCGAACGGCTGTGCGGGAACAGTCCTTCCTCCAGTCCGACCAGGAACACCACCGGGAACTCCAGCCCCTTGGCCATGTGCAGGGTCATCAATTGCACGCAATCATCGCCGGCGCTCCCCTGACCCTGACCGGATTCCAGGACGGCGTGGGCGAGAAAGGCGTTGAGCCAGTCCGGTTCGTCTGGATCGGCGCCGACCACGACCGGGTCGGTATTCGCGGCGAAATCGGCGCTGGCGTTGACCAGTTCCTCCAGGTTCTCTACCCGCATCTCGCCCTTGTCGATCTTCGCCTGCTCGTACATCGCCAGCAGGCCGCTGTGGGCGATCATGTGTTGCACGCGGCCAGGCAACGGTTGGCCGTGACTGTCGCGGTCCAACGCCTCGATCAGGTTCAGGAAACTCCGTACCGCGTTGGCGGCTCGCCCGCTCAGCCCGCCGGCCATCAGGAGTTGCCGGGCGGCCCGCCACAGCGAACCGCCGTCGGTGCGGGCCGCTTCCCGCAGTAGCTCAACCGTGCGTTCGCCGATGCCGCGCGGCGGCGTGTTCACCACCCGTTCGAACGAGGGATCGTCATCGCGGTTGGCCATCAGGCGCAGATAAGCCAGGGCGTCCTTGATTTCGGCGCGCTCGAAGAAGCGCAAGCCCCCGTAAATCCGGTACGGGATGGCCATGCCGATCAGCGTTTCCTCGAACAGGCGCGACTGGGCGTTGGAACGGTACAGAATCGCTGCATCGCGGCGCTGCCCCCCCTGTTCAACCCATTGGCGGATGCGTTCGACCACGAACCGCGCCTCGTCCACTTCGTTGAAGGCGTTATAAGCCTGGATCGGTTCACCGTCGGCGTCGGCGGTCCACAGATTTTTGCCCAGTCGCGCGGCGTTGTGGGCGATGAGCGCGTTCGCGGCTTTGAGGATGTTATGGGTGGAGCGGTAATTCTGTTCCAGGCGGATGGTTTGCGCGCCAGGGAAATCCTCGGCGAAGCGCTGGATATTCTCGACTTTCGAGCCCCGCCACCCGTAGACGCACTGGTCGTCGTCGCCGACGATGAACACGTCGCCCTGGCCGCCGCCCAACAGCCGTACCCAGTTATATTGAATGGTGTTGGTATCCTGGAACTCGTCCACCAACACATGCTGGAATCGTTCCCGGTAATGCGCTAGCTGGTCTGGATGGTCGCGCCAGAGTTCGTAAACGCGCAGCAGCAATTCGCCGAAATCCACCAATCCGCCACGGTCGCACTCCTGCTGGTAAATGGTATAAATTTGCCGGTACTGGCGCTGGACCGGCTTGCCGTCATCGGCCAGATCGGCGGGACGCTGGCCTTCATCCTTGCAACGATTGATAAAGCCGGCGGCCTGCGGCGGCGGCCATTTCTTCTCATCCAGATTGAGGCCGCGCAAGATCCGCTTCAGCAACCGGGTTTGATCGTCGCTGTCGAGGATCTGAAAGGCGCGAGGCAAACGCGCTTCCTGCCAGTGCTGGCGCAGCAACCGGTGGGCGATGCCGTGAAAGGTGCCGATCCACAGCCCGCCGATGGGCTGATCCAGCATGGCTTCGACCCGGCCGCGCATTTCGGCGGCGGCTTTGTTGGTGAAAGTCACCGCCAGAAGCGACCAGGGCGAGGCGTTCTCCACCGCCAGCAACCAGGCGATGCGCCGGGTCAGCACCCGGGTCTTGCCGCTGCCGGCGCCGGCCAATACGCGCAAGGGCCCCAGCGGCGCGGTCACCGCCTGACGCTGGGGTTCGTTGAGATCGTCGAGAATCCAGGAAACGTCCATGGTCGGCGATTCTAGCAAAACCGCGCGCGGTCAGGAGCGCGCTTAAAACGTGCCAACTCGGAAAATCTTAAGGTGGGCGACCTGCGGAGTGGTATACTCGACGCCGATACAAAGATCGACAACCTTTTGATTTTAGAAAATATAGTCATAATATACACGCCTAAAGCACCGCCGCTTAATTGTCGTGGAACGCAGAGTTGGACGGTGGTGGGATTTTGACCTGATGAGGATGCGATCATGAAAAGTCGGTTGCACTTTTGGTTCCTGTTCCTGCTCCTATTCTCGAGCAGTACCTGCTTCGCGCAAGCGGTTGTCTCCGACCCAAGCAGCGCCCTACTAACGACCCCGTCTCACGGTCAAGCGAATCAAGGGGTCGTCGGCATCATTGCCGGAGGAGTCAACGGCACTTATATACGCATCGCCGCCGATATGGCTACGGTGCTGGATAGCGATGACTTGCGGATTTTGGCCATGGTCGGCAAGGGGTCCGTGCAAAATATCAATGACCTGTTATATCTGAGAGGAGTGGATATGGCCATCGTCCAGTCGGATGTACTGGAGTATTTGAAGCGCCAAGGAACTTACCAGGATATAGAAAAACAGATTAATTATATCACTAAACTGTACAACGAAGAATTCCATTTACTCGCCAATTCGGATATCGCGAACCTTGACGACCTCGCTGGCCGCAAGGTAAATTTTGACGTCAAAGGCAGCGGCACGGCTATCACTGCTTCCATTCTATTCGATACTCTGAGCATTGCAGTGAATCCTACCTATTTCGATCAAGCGACCGCATTGGAAAAATTGAAAACGGGCGAAATTAGCGCCTTGGCTTATGTCGCTGGCAAACCCACCCAGTTGTTCGAGAAAGTAACGACCGCCGACCCACTACGCTTCCTGCCCATCGATCACTCGCCAGCGCTGTTGGAAACCTATCTGCCCGCTTCCTTGGGCAAGCGAGACTATCCCAATCTGATTCCAGCCGATGCGGAGATCAAAACCATTGCCGTTGGCGCCGTGCTCGCGGTATACAAATGGAGGCGGCACCACAAACGGTATCAGAAAACAGCCAACTTCGTCACTCAACTCTTTGATCAATTCGACGAATTTCAGCAGGCCGCTCGCCATCCCAAATGGCGGGAAGTCAGCTTGTCAGCCGTTATTCCCGGCTGGACACGATTTCCCACAGCGCAGGAGTGGCTGCAACGTCAATAAATCTGGATTGTTCGTTCTGGATCATCCTGGTCGATTTATTTGACCAGGATGATTTCAAGTTAGCGTAACAACTCTCGCAAATCATTCAGCTCGGTTTCTTTCCACATCGGCGCGTCGGCAACCCAGCGCTTTAACCCTTCAAGACGTTCGACCGTTTCCGGATCGCCGGCTTTTTCCGCTTTTAAGTACCACTCCGCCGCCTGGACCGGATCCGCGCGGAATCCCTTGATTCCCAGTTGATTCAACGCAACCGGATCATAGGTCTTACCGACCGCCGTCATCGCCGCGGCATAACCAACCGCCGCCGCCGCCTCGTAAAACAGACGAGCCGAGGCCACATCGCCCCGTGCTAACAACGCATCACCGCTGCTCATGTACGAGGAGACCAAAGGAGTCGCCATGGTCGTCCGCTCCAGGAGTGGAAGAGCAATTGGTGGCGTTTCGCTCTCCGCGCCAGAGGGAGCGACTTCGATAGCCGACGTGATCGCCGGCGGAGACCCTTCCAAATCGGCACTCGGCGGATCGACCAACGAGACCGGTTCGGATGGGCGCTCGACGTGGTCTGAATGCGCGTCGAGCGCGGAAACATCGACAGTCGCTGGCTCCTCGACCGGCTCCAGAACTGGAGCCGGTTCTTCATGAGGATCAGCCGCCGGAACGACCGCGACAGCCACCGGCAGCTCCGTGGCGGGGGCCGGAACGGACGGCTCCTGTTTTGCGGGTAAAGGTTCCGATATCCATTCTGGAATCAGTCGAAATAAAAAAATGCTCGTCACCCCTCCAAGCACGCCGGCCAGCAGGGCCGAGAATATGAAAAAAAATATCCATCGAGTGGCGCGTATTGCCCCGGGACCTTTCCACCCGCTTTGCAAGCCGCGCCTTCGCAACATTTGCGATATAGTTGATGTAGGTTCATTGCTTAATATCGACTCGCGGTTTTCGCTGCCAAGATATTCAGCCGTACTTTCATTGCGGGCAGACTGGCGTATCGGTTGCACGAGTTGGTTTGCACTCACCGAACTGCCCGCATGAAAAGAAATCATGGTATTGGAATCAGCCAATGAAATTGGTAAGATAGCTTCATGGATAGCTTGATCGTGGTTTTTTTCAGGTTCCTCCTCTAAATCCATCAAGAATGAATCGATAATTTTCTTTCTATTTTCCTCATTAGCAGTTTTTTCTTCCGCCATCGACGTCTGAACTGATTTAACAAGCTGAGGCGTCTCTTCCGCAGGGGTTTCTTTTAAAGAAGACATTTTGTTTTCGGTGATGTCCTTTTCCTTAATCATTAATTCACTAGCGGCTTCTTTAACCGAAGCGATGGACACGTTCGTCTCTCCATTGAGCTGTGTAATCAACAAAGCATGTTCGCAGAGAGAATTGATCAGGCGCGGAGTACCTCTGGTACAAGAAGCGATGGTTTCGATGACCGAGTCTGGAAAAAGACTATGCACATTCAAATGATGAGCGCTTTTTATTTTACGAAAAATATAATTTCCAACATCGCCAAGGTCGAGAGGATTCAAATGAATGGGGATG
>DAIRDI010000047.1:6896-14750 GCA_036796235.1 Candidatus Competibacteraceae bacterium
ACCGACCATCTCGGCGATGCCTATTGGAAGATTGGCCGGCGCATCGAGGCGCGCTTCCGCTGGCGCGCCGCGCTGGCCATGGAGCCAAGCCCCGAGCAAGCCAAACAGCTTCAGGCCAAGCTCGATTATGGCCTTGATGCAGCCCTTGTGATGGCTATGTTCACGCCACACTTGATGCA
Source organism: Candidatus Competibacteraceae bacterium (assembly GCA_036796235.1). Classification (GTDB taxonomy): domain Bacteria; phylum Pseudomonadota; class Gammaproteobacteria; order Competibacterales; family Competibacteraceae; genus REEE01. Next base: position 7,076 of record DAIRDI010000047.1, read on the forward strand.
GGATTTCATTCAGGATCGGAGGTCCGCCGAGCACGATTCGTAGCCCGTTAACTTCGGTGGTTTCCAGGTTGGACCATTCGAGAAAATGCTTCAGACCATCTTCGCCTAAATGATGCGCATCGTCGACTAGTAAAGCCACACTGACTCCCTGTGCAGCGCTTTTTTTTAAATAGTCAGTGAGCGCCTTCAACCGATCTAAAGCCGTTGCCTCTTCGGCAACATTAATTCCTAAATTATTGCTAATCAATGCCATTAAACCAGCATGGCCCAAGTGGGTGGAGTAGCAAAATACGACGCGGGTTTTTTCTATGTTTTCGTTGGCCAGCTTACGTAATAAAAAGGTTTTACCGACGCCCACTTCACCGGTCAAAACCAATAAGCTACCCGGTCGACGCAGTCCATCGAAGAGCTGGAGATAGGCCTTGAAATACGTTTTGTTAATAAAAAAGAAATCAGCAGCGCTCGTACTGAATATTTTTTTCTGGCCCCCAAGATTCGGTGGCTGGCTAATTAGCGTATCTGTATAATCGGTCATGTTATCATCCCTCTATGACTGGGGTATGCTGGCAATTTTTTAGAAATCACTGAGAAAAAACACCTAATCAGATCGATCGTTTAACCGGTAGCTTGCGGATGGAAGCCACCGCGCGCATCCACGTTGCTCATGGATTTAGTATCTGGATATAGACTGAGTTAGCCGGTTGCCACAAACTAAAACGAGCACCCAGTTAGGTTACAACTCGCATCAGCGTAGTACAATGCCAAAAGGAACGCCAGCATCGCCTAAAGAGCAAAACATACTGAATAATAAGCTATTCGCCAGTCCCGAAACCTTCGATTCCTGGGGATGAACCGCGTCCGAGCTTCAACGCCAACCCGTTCGCCTACCCTCCCCTCTCTAGGGGCCACACTGTTGGGCGTACCGGTTCCGCACGGAACTTGGCTCAGAATCGCGTCCCCTGGTAACCTGGGCCATGAAAATGCAAAACAATTGCAGTAGCATCGGGCGAGTGCTCGCCAACTTTTCATCCGCTAATCGCCCCATCATCGCGCCGCCAGCCCCAACAGGGCGAGTATGTTTGCGTGCAAAGTGCGTTCAGGCTCCTCATTTTGTGGCTAAAATTAACGATTATTTAGCAAAAACGGACACCGGGGCTTTCCGAGAGGTCTGTAATTTTCCAACCGCGAGTGCAATTCAGATATGAAAATCACGATCTTCGGTTCCGGTTACGTCGGGTTGGTGACCGGCGCCTGTTTCGCCGATGTGGGCAACGACGTGCTGTGCGTGGACGTGGACCCACGCAAAGTGGAAATGCTGCAATGCGGAGAAATTCCGATTCACGAACCCGGCCTCGACGAGCTGGTCAGGGGTAACAGTGACAGCGGCCGCCTGCGCTTCACCACCGACGTGGCGGCGGGCGTCGCCCACGGCCTGTTTCAGTTCATCGCCGTCGGCACCCCGCCCGACGAGGACGGTTCCGCCGATTTGCAGCACGTGCGGGCCGTCGCCCGCTCCATCGGCCAACACCTGGAGGAGTACCGGGTAGTGATCAATAAATCCACCGTGCCGGTGGGCACCGCCGATGTGGTGCGAGGGACCATCGCCGCCGCGCTCGCCGAACGCGGCCGGGACCTTCCGTTCTCGGTAGTCTCCAACCCGGAATTTCTCAAGGAAGGCGCGGCGATTCAGGATTTCATGCGGCCCGACCGGATCATCGTCGGCAGCGACGACCACCGCGCCACCGTGCAATTGCGCAATCTGTACGCCCCCTTCAACCGCAACCGCGACCGGCTGATCGAGATGGACGTGCGCTCGGCGGAACTGACCAAGTACGCCGCCAACGCCATGCTGGCCACCAAAATCAGCTTCATGAACGAAATCGCCAACCTGGCCGAGCGGCTGGGCGCGGATATCGAAAAGGTCCGGATCGGCATCGGCGCCGATCCGCGCATCGGCTATCACTTCATCTATCCGGGCTGCGGGTACGGCGGCTCCTGCTTCCCCAAGGACGTGAAGGCGCTGGAATACACCGCCCGTTCGGCGAACTACGAGGCCGCCCTGCTCCAGGCGGTGGAAGCGGTCAACGAGAAACAGAAGAACATCCTGTTCGCGAAGATCCAGCGTCACTTCAAAGGCGAGCTGCGCGGGCGGACCTTCGCGCTATGGGGTTTGGCGTTCAAGCCGGGCACCGACGACATGCGCGAGGCGCCCAGCCGCAATTTGCTGGAGGCGCTTTGGCGAGAGGGCTGCGCGGTTCGCGCTTACGATCCGGCGGCGATGAACGAAGCCCAGCGGATTTACGGCGAACGGCCCGATTTTCAATTATGCGCCCAGCCGATGGACGGACTGGCCGGCGCCGACGCACTGATCATCGTCACCGAATGGAGTCTGTTCCGCAGTCCCGATTTCGCCGCCCTCCGCCAGCAACTCCAACAACCTTTGATCTTCGACGGCCGCAATCTCTACGATCCCGAGTACCTGCGCGAGCAAGGCTTCGTCTACTACGCCATCGGCCGAGGTGAACCCGCATGATTATCCCCGTCATCCTGTCCGGCGGCAGCGGCACCCGCCTGTGGCCGCTGTCGCGCGAGGCTTATCCCAAACAGTTTCTGCCCCTGGTGGATCAAAACACCATGCTGCAAAACACCGCGCTGCGGATCAGCGGCCTGGCCGACGCGACCGCGCCGCTGGTGGTGTGCAACGAGGAACACCGCTTCATGGTGGCCGAGCAGTTGCGCGCGGCCGGCGTCCGGCCGGTGGGGGTGATCCTGGAACCGACCGGGCGCAACACCGCGCCGGCCGTGGCGGTCGCGGCCCTGCACGCCCAACGCGCGGACGCCGACCCGATTCTGTTGATCCTGCCGGCCGATCATGTCATCGCCGACGTCGAAAGCTTCCGCGCCGCCATCCAGCGGGTAGCTCCGCACGCCGCGGCGGGTCGGCTGATCACTTTCGGCATCATCCCGACCGCGCCGGAAACCGGCTATGGTTATATCAAGGCTGGCGCGCCGCTGGACGACTCCGGAGTGAGCGCGGTGGAACGCTTCGTCGAAAAGCCGGACCCCGCCACCGCCCAACGCTATCTGGATTCCGGTGATCACTACTGGAACAGCGGGATGTTCATGTTTCGCGCCTCGGCTTTTCTGGCGGAACTCGAACGCTTCGCTCCCGCCATGCTGGCCGCCTGCCAGCAGGCGTTGACCGCTGGCCGGTCCGATACCGATTTTCTGTGGCTGGACCGCACCGCCTTCGCCGCCTGCCCCAAGGATTCCATCGACTACGCGGTGATGGAGAAAACCGAACAAGCCGTGGTGATGCCGCTGGCGGTGGGCTGGAACGATGTCGGCTCCTGGTCGGCGCTGTGGGACGTCGGCGCGCGCGATGCCGACGGCAACATCACCCGCGGCGACGTGATCGGGGTGGACACCCGCGATTCCTACGTGGACGCCACTTCAAGGCTGGTCGCCACCGTGGGCGTGGAGCATCTCGTCGTCGTCGAAACCTCCGACGCGGTCTTGGTCGCCACCAAAGACCGGGTGCAGGAGGTGAAAGCGATCGTGGCCCAGTTGAAGGCCCGCCAGCGCTCGGAGGGCCGGATGCATCGCAAGGTTTATCGGCCCTGGGGCTATTACGATTCGATCGACTGCGACCGACGCTTTCAGGTCAAGCGCATCATGATCCGGCCCGGCGCTTGTATCTCTTCGCAGATGCACCACCATCGCGCCGAGCATTGGGTGGTGGTCAGCGGCACCGCCCGCGTCCATCGCGGCGACGAAGAGTTTCTACTGGCTGAAAACCAGTCCACCTACATCCCGGTCGGGGTCCAACACCGCTTGACAAACCCCGGCAAAATTCCGCTGGAGATCATCGAGGTGCAGTCGGGCAGCTATCTGGGTGAGGACGATATCCTCCGCTTCGAGGATGTGTACGGCCGGGGCAATGGCGAGACGTGAGACGCGAGGCGACGATGAGTGGTGAACTGACCTGTTTCAAGGCTTACGACATTCGCGGGCGCATTCCCGATGAATTGAACGAGGATCTGGCCTATCGCATCGGCCGCGCTTTTACCACCTTCGTACAACCCCGGCGGGTCGCGGTCGGCCACGACGTGCGCCTGAGCAGTCCGGCGCTGAGCGCGGCGCTGGCGCGGGGCTTGCTGGACGGCGGCGCGGAGGTCTGGGACATCGGCCTCTGCGGCACGGAAGAAATCTACTTCGCTACATTCCACCATCGGCTCAGCGGCGGCATCATGGTCACCGCCAGCCATAATCCGATGGATTACAACGGGATGAAGCTGGTGCGCGAGCAGGCCAAGCCGATCAGCGGCGACAGCGGCTTGTTCGCGATTCGGGACCTGGCCGCGCAAGCCGACGAACTGGCCCTGGCCATCCATCCCGGCAAGCTCGTCCACCGCCCGAGCAAGCGCGCTTATATCCATCACTTGCTAGGCTACATCGAACCCGCCGCGCTCAGACCTTTGAAGATTTTGGTCAACGCTGGAAACGGCGGCGCGGGCGCGATCATCGACGCCCTGGAAAGCCATTTGCCTTTTCAGTTCATCAAGATTCACCATGAACCCGACGGTGCGTTCCCGCATGGCATTCCCAACCCATTGCTGCCGGAATGTCGGGAAGCCACGGCGCAAGCGGTGCGCGAACATCGGGCCGACCTGGGACTGGCTTGGGACGGTGATTTCGACCGCTGTTTTTTCTTCGATGAAACCGGCCGATTCATCGAGGGCTATTATGTAGTGGGCCTGCTCGCGGAAACGCTGTTAATCCGGCAGTTAGGGGCCCGGATCATTCATGATCCGCGGCTGACCTGGAATACCTTGGATGTGGTGCGCGCCGCCGGCGGCGTCCCGATCCAGAGCAAGACCGGCCACGCCTTCATCAAGGAACGCATGCGCCAGGAAGATGCGCTATACGGCGGCGAGATGAGCGCCCACCACTACTTCCGCGCCTTCGCCTACTGCGACAGCGGCATGATTCCCTGGCTGTTGGTCGCCGAGCGGCTCTGCAAATCCGGCCAACCGCTATCGGCGCTGGTCAACGCGCGCATGCTGGCATTCCCGTGCAGCGGCGAGATCAACTTTCGGGTGGACGAAGCACCGGCCACGATCCAGAAAATTCTGGCGACCTATGCCCACCTGCAGCCGGTCTTGGACGAGACCGACGGCGTCAGCGTCGAGTTTGCCGACTGGCGGTTCAACCTGCGCTGCTCCAACACCGAACCCCTGCTCCGGCTGAACGTGGAAACCCGCGGCGATCCGGAACTGCTCAACCGCCGCGTCGCCGAATTGCGCAATCTGATCGGCGCGTGAGAAGGCCCGACGGGAAAGGCAAAATATGGTTCGCAAGGCCTTCAAGCCGGCCATCAATTCACAGCCAGGGAGTCCAGTCCATGAAACCCAGAAAACCCACCGCCGCCCCCGGCAACCTGGATCGGGTCGTGGCCGCCGCCCGGCAAAGTCGGGAACAGCGCGAGCGCGACTATCGCGAGCGGGCACTGAAACTGTATCCATGGATTTGCGGACGCTGCACCCGCGAGTTCTCCCTCCAGAACCTGCACGAATTGACGGTCCACCATCGCGACCACGATCACGACCATAACCCGCCGGACGGCAGCAACTGGGAACTGCTTTGTCTGTACTGCCACGACAACGAGCACCAGCGCCGCGAGGAAGCCCTGCGCGGTGGCGCGGACGCCGCGGGCTGCTCGGCGAGCAGCGCGACCTTCAATCCCTTCGCCGACCTCAAGGCCATGCTGGAAAGCGGCAAAAAGAACGCCGGGCGATAGCATGGCCCGCCGCGCCATTTTCCAGTGCCCAAACCCGTTGGATCGCGGTTAAGATAACGCCCCTTTAGTGCCGTTTTTCCGTATTTTCGTTTTCCAAGGGGTCGCCCATGACTTTCGTCGTCACCGAAAGCTGCATCAAATGCAAGTACACCGATTGCGTGGAGGTCTGTCCGGTGGACTGCTTCCACGAAGGTCCGAACTTTCTGGTCATCGATCCAGACGAGTGCATCGACTGCACCCTGTGCGTGCCCGAGTGCCCGGTCAACGCCATTTACGCTGAAGATGACCTCCCGGATGACCAGCAGCAGTTCCTGGCGCTCAATGCCGACTTGGCCAAGGAATGGCCGGTGATCACCACTAAAAAAGATCCGCCGCCCGACGCCGCCGACTGGGATGGCAAACCCGACAAGATGCAATATCTCGAACGCTGAATTCGACGGTCGTCCCGCGCCCGTCGCCCTTGTCTCCCGGCCCGTGCTCCGCGGCTCGATCGTGGCTGAATCCCGCCACCAGCGGACGCGACCCTTGCGGATACCCGAACATGAATGAATCGCCCTACGTTTTCGAAGTCACCCAACATAATTTCGCCGAAGTGGTAGTGGAAAATTCTCAACGCGTCCCGGTGCTGGTGGATTTCTGGGCCGACTGGTGTCAGCCCTGCAAGACGCTCACCCCGCTGCTGACCAAACTGGCGCAGGAATATCGCGGCGGCTGCATTGTGGCCAAGATCAACGCCGACGCCGAACAGGCGTTGACCGGGCATTTCCAGGTCCGCAGCCTGCCGACGGTCATGGTGGTCTGGCAGGGCCAGATCGTCGATCAACTGGTGGGCGTCCAGCCGGAAGCGGTTTATCGCGAGGTCATCGGCCGCTTCCAAGTCCAACCGATGGAAGATCCGGTTTTGGATCAGGTCGAGACGCTCTGGCAGCGCGGGCGCCAACAGCAGGCCCTCCATCTGCTGCGCGAGACGCTGAAACAGGAACCCGACAGCCTCGAACTGAAAGTGGCGCTCGCTGAAAAGCTCTTGCAACTGGACCGCGGCGAGGAGGCCCGAACGCTGTTGGAGAGTCTGCCCGCGGAGGAACGCGACCGCCAGCCGGCCAGCGGCTTGCTGGCGCGCCTGCAATTCGCCGATCTGGCCCAGGGCGCGCCGGATATCGCCAAACTCGAAGCCCAGGCGCGCGCGAAGCCGGACGACTGGACCGCGCGCCGGCAACTGGCGGCGCGTTACATGCTGGCCGGTCATTACGAAGCGGCGCTGGAACAGTTCATGGACATCCTGCGCCGCGCGCCCCAGTTTGAGGACGGAGCCGGGCGCAAGGGCCTGATCGCGATTTTCGAGATGCTCGGCAACGAAGACCCGCTGGTCGCTACCTACCGGCGGCGGATGTTTTCGCTGCTGCACTGAGAGGATGGCCGCTGGCCACCGCGCGCTCGCGCCATTCCGCGCCCAAACCCGCCAGACTCGCCAAAGCGGCGATTATTCTCATGCCGCGCGGTTGGAACGCCCAGCGGCGGAACAGGTCGGGGCGCTTGGGCTGATCGGTGAGCGGACGCGAGCGTTGCTATGGTAGGGCTACAGCCTGCGGCAGGCCGGCGTGGACGACTTGGCGTTGGCGGTCCCGTTGTTTGAAACCGCCCTCCTGTTGGGTGACCTGGCGTTGAATCGGGCGCGGGCGGTGCTGGGATTGCCGATGGTAGACAGCGCCGATACTTCGGTGCCGATTTCTTCTCTGTCGGCGGTAGCTTTGCGCCAAGCGGAGGACCACTATCGAGCCCCACGGCGGCTGGCCGAAGCTGAAGATGAGCGGCTGGAAACGAGTTGGTACGGTGACATGTTGCTAAGCAAATTTAGTATGTTACATGGCATTGTAT